>JAEWBD010000241.1 GCA_023391315.1 Bacteroidota bacterium
AATTGAATGGTTGGCCCCATGATTAATGCCGCTTAAACAAATATCCGGTTTGCGGTGCAATACTTTATCCACGGCAAGTTTCACGCAATCAACCGGTGTGCCGCTGCATTGATAGGCTTCAATATCACCAAATGCTTCTACTGCCGCTAAACGCAAAGGATGGCCGATGGTAATAGCGTGCCCCATGCCGCTTTGCGGTTTATCAGGCGCAACTACCACTACTTTCCCAAGGTCTTTAACAGCATTGGTAAGCGCCTTTATACCCGGCGCTGTAATACCATCGTCGTTTGTAACAAGAATAACCGGCTTTTCTTTTTTTGAGTTTTTTGCTTTTGCCATAAAAGGACTGCAAGATAAAATATGTTTAAGGTTTGAATGCTTAAAGTTAGGCTATCAAAACAAAACAGCCCCGGAACTTCCAGGGCTGCTTAATATTATATAAAGGTGATTTATTTATACTGAGGAACTAAACCTTTTGCCAGTTCCACCATTTCCTTTATGCCATCTTCAGGCAAATTACCTTTCTTAAATTCTGCCAAAACATTCGGCAATTTGTTTTCCATTTCCATTAAGAAATGATCTTCAAATGCTTTTACGTTTTTAACAGCAACGCCCTGTAACAAGCCCTGCGTTCCAAGATATATAATGGCTACCTGCTTTTCAACCGGGAACGGAGAAAACTGGGGCTGCTTTAATATTTCCACGTTGCGGGCACCTTTGTCAATTACGAGTTTGGTTGCAGCATCCAGATCACCACCAAACTTAGAGAAAGCTTCCAGCTCACGGTACTGTGCCTGGTCGAGCTTTAATGTACCGGCAACTTTTTTCATTGATTTGATCTGAGCATTACCACCCACACGGCTCACAGAAATACCCACATTAATAGCCGGGCGGATACCGGAATTAAATAAATTACCTTCAAGGAATATCTGTCCGTCGGTAATGGAAATTACGTTGGTAGGAATATAAGCAGATACGTCGCCGGCCTGTGTTTCAATAATGGGTAAAGCCGTTAAAGAACCACCACCCTTTACAAGATGTTTGATATTATCAGGCAGGTCATTCATTTCACTTGCCACTTTATCGTTGCTGATAACTTTTGCGGCACGCTCCAACAAACGGCTATGCAAATAGAAAACATCACCCGGATAAGCTTCACGGCCAGGAGGACGGCGTAACAATAAGGATACTTCACGGTAAGCTACAGCCTGCTTTGACAGATCATCATAAATAATTAAAGCCGGCCTTCCGGTATCACGGAAAAATTCACCAATGGCAGCGCCGGCAAACGGAGCATAGAATTGCTGTGGTGCCGGATCTGATGCAGAAGCTGCAACGATAGTTGTGTAAGCCATCGCACCATTGTCTTCCAGCGTTTTCATAATACCGGCAATGGTTGATGCTTTTTGGCCGATAGCAACATATATACAATAAACAGGCTTGCCTGCTGCGTAAAATTCTTTCTGGTTAATAATAGTATCAATACAGATGGCGGTTTTACCTGTCTGGCGGTCACCGATAACCAGCTCACGCTGGCCACGGCCGATAGGGATCATCGCATCTATCGCTTTGATACCTGTTTGCAAAGGTTCTTTTACAGGCTCGCGATAAATAACACCCGGCGCTTTACGTTCCAGAGGCATTTCATACAGATCGCCTGTTATGGGCCCTTTGCCATCAATAGGTTCACCCAAAGTATTAATTACGCGGCCAACCAAACCTTCACCTACTTTAATAGATGCAATTTTGCCGGTGCGTTTTACTTTACCACCTTCCCTGATGTTGCCGGATTCACCCATTAGTACCACACCCACATTGTCTTCTTCCAGGTTAAGCGCGATGGCTTTTACACCATTTTCAAACTCAACCAGCTCCCCGCTGCTCACATTATTTAACCCATAAATGCGGGCAATGCCATCACCCACCTGCAATACGGTTCCAACTTCTTCCAAATCAGCGCCAGCATTAAAATTGCTTAACTGCTGTCTCAGTATCGCTGATATTTCATCAGGTTTTATTTCAACCATATAAAAAGTTTATAGTTTATCGTTTTCAGTTTGTAGTTAATCTATCAAACTTTAAAATTATTGTTTAAATCTTCAAATCCATTGATTGTGTAAACCCGGTTCAGAAAGGTTATCTTATATTCTGAACAAATACGTTTCTTTCTTTAAACTGCTTGCTGATGTCTTTCAAATCTCTTAACACAGAAGCATCAACCAGGTTATTATTAAATTCCAACACAAATCCGCCAATGAGTGCCTCATCCACTTTTGCTTCCAATTCAATATTCTGCAGGTTCGCCTCTCTTTTAACTTTAGCGATAATAGCATCCTTCAACTCATTGCCCACAGGCGTTGCCGTAGTTAATTTTACTTTATGAATGTCTTTAATTACATTGTATTGATCAATAAATGCTGTTACAATTTCGGGCATGTCGCCTTCGCGGCCTTTATTTACCAGCAACTTTGTGAAAGCTTCTGTTAAGTCAGATATTTTGTTTTTTACAATTGCATCAATGATGGATTGTTTTTTATCCGCAGTAACGATAGGGCTGCGCAGGAGATTTACAAAATCACGGCTTGCTTTAACAACCTGCTGCAAGAACTGCATATCAGCATACACTGCTTCCAGCTGGTTTCTTTCAATAGAAAGGTCAACCAAACTCTTTGCATATCTTGTAGCTAAACGTGGATTAGGCATTTTTTTCAGCTTTCAGCTTTCAGCTACCGGCTGTCAGCACAAAGCTCACAGCTTATAGCTCATCGCTATTCTTTAATTCAACTTTACTTCGTCTGTTAATTGCTTAATATAATTTTCCTGCTTTGCTTTATCATTCAACTCCTGGCGCAAAACTTTTTCAGCTACTTCAATTATCAGCGAGCCAACCTGGTTTTTCAGGTCGGTTAACACGGCATTTTTTTGCTGGTTGATAGCAGCCTGCGCGTCAGCCAGGATTTTATCGTATTCCGCTTTTGCCTTTTCCTTTGCATCAGTAACCATTTTGTCGGCAGTGTTCTTGGCATCTTTCAGCATACCAGCCCGCTCTTCACGTGCCTGCACCAAAAGCGCTTCATTTTCACTCTTCATCTTCGCCATTTCTGCTTTTATCTTTTCGGCAGATGCCAGGGAATCTGCAATCGTTTTTTCGCGTTCACGCAAACCATTGATGATAGCCGGCCAGGCAAATTTTGCCAGCACAAAAAATACCACCAGGAAAGCCAGCAGCGTCCAAACTATTAATCCTAAACTGGGGGTGAGTAATTGCATAAACTCAATTTAATATTGATACAGCCCAATTAAAAACCAGGCATTGCTCATTGTTTAAAAAAACTGCATTACTTAAACCAAACAATGCAGTAATTATTATTAGAGGATCATAGCCAGGAAGCCAACGATAACGCCGAACAGAGCCACACCTTCTACCAATGCTGCAGTAAGGATCATGTTTGCGCGGATGTCGTTTGAAGCTTCGGGCTGACGTGCAATTGATTCAACGGCACCTTTACCAATCTGACCAATACCAATGCCTGCGCCAATAGCTGCCAAACCTGCACCGATAGCGCCGCCCGCATTTGCTGTAGCCTCAAGTAAAATAACATTCATTAAATCCATAATTGTAGTTTATATTGATTAAAAATTTAAACGATTACTGCATCTTCATGATGGTCTACATCATTGTGGCCGCCCTCAAAAGCCTGCCCGATAAATACAGCGGAAAGAAAGACAAAAATGTAAGCCTGAAGGAAAGCAACGAGTATTTCAATGAAATAGATAAAGATTGTAAATGCCACCGATAGTGGAGATGCGCCCCATCCTGCGGCTGCACCAAGCCCCGCAAAGATGAAAATAAGCGAAATAAGACATATTACAAGAATGTGGCCCGCCACCATGTTTGCAAACAAACGTATCATTAATGCCATGGGCTTGATAAACACGCCCAAAAATTCAACCAGCATCAAAATAGGTTTTACAAAAGCAGGCACCGGCGGATTGAAAATATGCCCCCAGTAATGTTTATTGGTGCTGAAGATAATTGCTACAAAAGCAATTAAAGCCAGCACAAGTGTAAAGGCAATATTGCCTGTTACATTTGCACTTCCCGGAATTAAGCCCAACAAATTATTTATAAGGATAAAAAAGAAAACCGTAAGCAGGAACGGAAGGTATTTGCGGTAATTCTTTTCGCCAAGACAAGGTTTTGCCACTTCATCTACAATAAAAAGTATTACCGGTTCCATAAGGCTTTGTTTGCCTTTGGGCGCAGTAACAACACCGTGCCCCTTTTTATAGCGGTTAGCAATTGAAACCATTATCCAGGTTAATAACAGCATGGAAATTATCATCTGCACTACATAACGCGTAATGGAGAAATCGTAGAGTTTAACGCTTTCATCAATTTGTCCATTTGCATCAACTGCCACTATCTGTCCTTCATGGTATTTACCTTCAGGCAAATTTTCTTCTTTCAGCATTTCCGCAGTTACCACTTTATATCCATTGTATGCCGCTTCGCCATGATGAAACTGCGAAAACATGAATACATCCAGCCCTTTTTGCTTTGAATAAAGGATAACGGGCAGGGGAATTGAACCTTCGTGTTCCTCGCCATCGCTGCCTTCGTAAGAGAAAAAGTGAAATTCATGCGCATCTAAAATGTGCCCGAAAATAACTTCATTGGCATCGAAACCATTTTTTTCTTCTTTCTTAACATTATCACCTGTTTCAGTTGGTTCTTCCTGAGCAAAAGTGGAAATTGAAAAAGCCAGGAAAAAAAGGCTGAAACCCGCTACCAGTAAAGATTTTACACATTTTAAGGTCATAGACGGCCCCGAAATTTTGCGCAAATATACAGGTATGCATTTAAATAAAGAAACGAGTTTGGAAAAGTAAAAAAATAAAGAAAATATATTGTCGTAAACACACCTTCATTGCATTATATACACATGAAATTATGTGCCCGATAAGCTGCACTTACCGCAGTTGTATTAGATTTGCCACGTGAGCGTTTCATTAAAAATCACTTTTCTTGGTACGGGCACCAGTTCAGGAATTCCCATGATAGGATGCACCTGCCCGGTTTGCACTTCCACTGATCCCAAAGACAAGCGCCTGCGCAGCAGCATATTGGTAGAATCTGCCACCACAACAATTGTTGTAGATACGACGCCAGATTTCCGTTACCAGATGCTGCGCATTCATAATACCAAATTGGATGCTGTGCTTTTTACCCATCCGCATAAAGATCATACGGCAGGGCTTGATGATGTGCGGGCTTATAATTTTCTTCAGCATAAACCCATGGATGTTTATGCCAATTCGCTTACAGCAGAAGCACTTATGCGGGAATTTGCCTATGCGTTTGCTGATAAAAAATATCCGGGCATCCCTCAAATAAACCTTTATACTATTGATGAAAGCCCCTTTGAAATAGGTGATATTCCCATACAGCCTTTCACAGTGTGGCACCATAAAATGCCTGTTTTTGGATATAAATTTGGGAAATTTACCTACATTACAGACGCAAACAAAATTGACAACGATGTAAAAACACTCATAAAAAGTTCGGATTTACTTGTGGTAAACGCACTTAGAAAGGAACAACATATTTCCCATTTTACCCTAAGCGAGGCTATAAAACTGACAGAAGAATTAGCAATACCAAAAGCCTATTTTACGCATATCAGCCACCAGCTTGGCAAACACGAAGATGTTGAAAAAACTTTACCGCCGGGCATCCACCTTGCTTATGACAACCTAACACTTATTATATAACCCAACAAATAACTCTAATGAAAAAAAATCCCTTAAAAGAATGGTTCGTCTTTAGCAGGCGCGACAGGAATGCTGCTTTTATACTATTGGGCCTTCTTGTAATAATTGTTATACTGCCCTGTTTTTTACCTTCTAAAAAACTGGATATCCATATTAACACAGCATTGCAGGCTGAGTTAGACAGGTATAGGCAGGAAAATACGCAACCTCTTTATGCCGCCAGTTTTGCAGATACGACAGGCACCGATTCTATACAGGTAAAGTTATTTTATTTTGATCCAAATACTTTAAGCGAAGAAGGGTTTGTAAAGCTTGGCCTCTCCCCCAAAACAGCGCACACAATTATCAATTATCGCGGCAAAGGCGGTTATTTTAAGACGCCGGAAGACATTCGTAAAATTTACAGTCTTTCAGAAGCAGATGCCAACAGGATTATTCCTTACATACGTATGACGCAAAGGGTGCCGCAACCGGCCCCTGCAGTAATTGAAAAAACACAGCCTGCGAATGAATCAAAACCAGTTTATCAACCCAGCCAGTTAAAGAAAACCGAGATTAATGCTGCGTCCGTTGAAGACTGGAAAGCCTTTCCCGGCATTGGCGATGTGCTGGCGAACCGCATCGTAAAATTCAGGGCAAGCATGGGCGGTTTCAAATCTGTTGACCAGGTTGCAAAAACCTATGGTTTAAGTGATAGCGTTTTCCGCGTAATAAAGCCTTACCTCTATATAAAAGAGTAAAAAAAGCTATCTGCACAAAAAATATTTTGAGCAAATAAATTCTATCCCATAGCTTTACGCTAACAATTGTTAGCTTTATGTATGCTGTAAAGGAAGAGATAACAGAACAGGTTTATGTAATTGCCAGAGATTTTGCCAACCTGCATATTAAGCCCCATGTAATGCAATGGGATGAAGCCCAGGAATTTCCGGCACACGTATTTCACAAAATGGGAGAGCTTGGACTGATGGGCGTTTTAGTACCGGAAGAATATGGCGGATCAGGTTTTGGGTATGCAGCCTATAAAGTGGTGATAGAAGAAATATCAAAAGTGTGCGGTTCTATAGGCTTGAGCCTCGCAGCACATAACTCACTTTGCACCAATCACATCCTTTTATTCGGCAATGAAGAGCAGAAGCAAAAGTATTTGCCGCGCCTGGCATCGGGAGAATGGATTGGCGCCTGGGGCTTAACAGAGCCGAATACAGGCAGCGACGCCGGCAATATGCAATGCACAGCAAAAAAAGAAGGCAATAACTGGGTGCTGAACGGCACCAAATCATGGATAACGCATGGCAAGAGCGGCAATGTGGCCGTAGTAATTGCAAGAACAGGTGAACCAAGGGCCAGAAATAATGCAACTGCATTTGTTGTAGAACGGGGAACACCGGGTTTTTCTGCAGGCAAGAAAGAAAATAAACTCGGCATGCGCGCCAGCGAAACTGCCGAAATGGTATTTGATAACTGTATTATTCCTGATGGAAACCGGCTGGGCGAAATTGGTGATGGCTTCAAACAATCTATGCAGGTTTTGGACGGTGGCAGAATTTCCATTGCCTGCCTGTCATTAGGCATTGCCAAAGGCGCTTTTGAAGCAGCAGCAAAATATAGTAAAGAGCGGCACCAGTTCGGCCAGCCTATTGCTGATTTCCAGGGCGTGAGTTTTAAGATTGCGGATATGGCCACTGAAATTGATGCCGCCGATCTTTTAATTATGCGGGCCTGTGCTTTAAAAGACCAGCAAAAAAAAGTTACCAGGGAAGCCGCCATGGCAAAATATTATGCCAGCGAAGTGGCCGCAAAAGTTGCCAATGAAGCGGTGCAAATATTTGGCGGCAATGGCTATACAAAAGAATTCCCGGTTGAAAAATTTTACCGCGATGCCAAGCTTTGTACTATTGGCGAAGGCACATCCGAGATACAAAAGATTGTTATTGCACGGGAAACGCTGAATAAATTTTGAATAAGTTGAGGGACTTTTTCATTGAGGCGGGGTGTTTACCCCGCCTGTTTTTATTCAATCTTAATTTTTGCAAATTTCATATAGCTTCCTTTAACAGCCGGAACAATGAGCTCATTGTGATCTGTAAGAACACTCTGGTTTAAAAGATATTGATATTTCATATCCCAGGTCGTATAATGGGTTTCCGTTACGGCACCATCAAAATTTATGATGATGTGGTTCAGGAAACGAGGTTTGCTTTTTATTTGAGCTTCACAAATAATATGTAATTTTTTATCGCCTGCGGTAATACTTGAATTTTCAAGATTAGCAGAAGTTTCGCCTGTTGGAATATTGTTGAAATTTCTTGACCATACAACTGAATTCCCGCTATCTATTTTAAATAGCTGAATATTTTTTAAAGATGGCCTGGAAAAAGATTGCGGCTGATCTTTAGGCAAAGTGCTGGAATAGTTATCCTTTTCTCTTAAAACGGATTCCCTGCTGCGTTTTTCTATGTAATTTTTTTTTGTAGCAATTGCATCGGCGCTAAGATTATTATACCTGACGATATAAGTAGGATCATTAGAATAATCGGGTATGCGGATATTGCCCGGCGCACCGCCAACTGATTCAACGTTCTCCGAAACATTTACATCGCTGTTGTTCCATACAACAAAAGTGTTCGCCATTTTATCACCGGAAGGGATAAAAGACAATCCACCATTGAATTGTATATGCAAAAGCGTATCGCCGGCAAGATCATTTAACTTATTATCCGTTTGCCAGATAAATAAGTTGTTGTTTTCATCCAATTTACCATAGACAATAAAGCCTGCCGGCGTTTGAGTAACATGCACCGATTTATCTTTAAAGCCGTGTGCTTTCACAGTCTTATTTGTTACCAGCATTAAGTCATCTGAGAAATTCTTTCTTATTATTTTAAGTCTTGTTGTACTGTCAGCATCTTCTTCAAAAACAAGCAAAATGTTGTTTTCATTATCAATGTTAATGGCAGTAAGCATTTCCTTGCTAACGTCTATAGAAAAAGCAAAATCCTTATGGATAATCTCATCGTTGATATAAGTGCAGTTAAGCACCAGTGCATGCGTTATCTCATCATACCGGATCTTTGCAAAACATACATTTTTCTTATCAGCAGACTGAAGAATTGAATAAGCAGATTGCGGCGGAGCATCCTTCTTAATCTCACTGCTATCCAAAGTTTGTATGGCTTGTAAATCTCCATCCTCATCAAAACCTGCAACTTTATAAAACAGGTATTTGTCATCCTGGTATTTATAAATAACTTTAAAAGAATTGCCCGTAACAAAAAAATATGGCTGCGGTTCAACAGAAGATTGAAGAATGTTTGTATTGGCAGTATGCACAACATCCATATCCTCATTGTATGCAATAATAGTTGAAGCAAAATGTTTGTTTGCATTTGCCTGCCACACGAGTAATTTATCATTTACTTTGCCTATAATATTATACTTATATTCAGAACTGCTGTATAAACGGTTGTGCGTGTAATTAATCTTTTGGCAGAAAGCATTGGATACTGCAAACAGTGAAAAAATTATACAGAAGGGTTTATGTATGGCTATCATGACCTAAAGCTACAAAATTGATCACTTAAAACACTTCAGAGCCACTATGTAAATTCAAGCTTGTATTTACAAATCACCCAGCTGCGGCCGCATAATAATTTCTTCCACACAGGCCTGTAGTGAAAGCTGTGATGCAGCATACACCATATTAGCAACATCACCAACCTGCATAAGCCTCTCAGGGTTTACACCGCTGCCGCTCCAGCTATCGGTATAAACAGCGCCGGGCATAACGGCAGTCACTTTTATATTATAGGATTTTAATTCTTCGCGCAGGTTTTTACTGAAACCGAGTAAAGCAAACTTGCTGATGCTGTAGCTGCCGCCATTGGCATATGCTGCCAGCGATGCAATAGAACACATATTGAAAATGTGGCCGTTTTTTTCCTGCATCATGGCGGGTAAAACAGTCCTGGTTAAATGATAAGCGCTGCTGAGGTTTGTATCAAGCATGGCCTCAAAAGTGCCATCTGCTTCTTCATGAATATTGCCCGGCAAAAAGCTGCCGGCATTATTAATCAAAACCTGTGGAGTGCCAAACTGCAAACAAAAATTTCCGAACGCTATTGCATTTTCTTTTTTACTGATATCAGTTGCTAAAATATCTATTGTACAACTGGTATATTTTTCAAGCAACTGCAATTTTGTTGCGGATAAGACGTCTTCATTTCTTGCGCATAAAAAAAGATGATGGCCTGCTGCTGCAAATTTTTCTGCAAAGGCTTTGCCTAATCCTTTTGATGCGCCGCTAATTATCACGTTCATAACACTGAATTTATTTTGGTAGATGTAGCTTTGCCGCCAGTTGTACCAAAGTACACAAAGTACAAGGGAGTGACACCTGCCTGGCGGCAGACAGGCAACCGTGCTTAATAGCATTGCTGCAGCCCGCAACATACAAATCTAAAATGGCAAAGCAATTATAATGGCATACAAACATTTATTTTTTGACCTTGACCATACCCTTTGGGATTTTGAAACAAATGCAAAAGAAACTTTCCAGGAATTGCACCGCCTGCATATGCTGCACGAAAAAGGCATTGAAGATTTTGATGCATTTTTCGGCCGTTATTCGTTTCACAATACAAGGCTTTGGGACAGGTACACCAAAGGTTATATAAAGCAGGATGAACTGCGCTGGAAACGTATTTGGCTAACCCTGCTTGATTTTAAACTGGCAGATGAAGCGCTGGCAAAAGAAATATCGGTTCAATTTCTTGAAGGTTTGCCCAACAGGAAAAAATTGTTTCCCTACACAACCGAAATTTTAGATTATCTAACGCAAAAAAATTATGTGTTGCATCTAATAACAAATGGTTTTGATAACGTGCAGCACAGCAAACTGAAACATAGTAATCTTACCGGTTATTTTAAAGAAGTGATCACATCTGAAAAATGCGGCAGTTTAAAGCCACAAAAAGAAATTTTTGAATTTGCATTGCGTGCTACCAATGCAGATGCCAGCGAAAGCATAATGATTGGCGATAATATTGATGCAGACATTAAAGGCGCAATGGCGGCCGGTTTGGATACGATATTTGTAAATCACATAAATGCGGACACAGATGTGCGGCCAACTTATACAATTCACCATTTAAAAGAGCTGGAAGATATTTTTTAGTTTAAAAAAAGTCTCCTTTTTGGAGACAATCAAGGATGATGTTATGGCAGAAGATTTACATGTAATTCAAGGCACAAAAGAAGAACAATACCAATCTTTAATCCCGCAGATAAAGGCTTTGATAGAAGGCGAAACCGATGTGACTGCAAACCTTGCCAATGTTTCGGCGGCATTAAAAGAACAATTTAAATGGTTTTGGGTTGGTTTTTATATCGTAAGAAATAATGAGTTAGTGGTTGGACCTTTCCAGGGGCCAGTTGCCTGCACAAGAATTAAAAAAGGCAAAGGCGTTTGCGGCACCAGCTGGGCAGAGGCAAAAACCATTATTGTGGAAGATGTTGAAAAATTCCCGGGCCATATAGCCTGCAGCAGTTTATCAAAATCAGAAATCGTAATACCCGCTTTTAAAAATGGTAATGTGATTGCCGTTTTAGATGTTGATAGTGAAGACCTGAATCATTTTGATGAAACAGATGCAAGGTATCTTGAGCAAATAGTTAAGCTTCTTGCTTTTGATTAAATGAAGCAATCACCGAAACACCGCTTTTTACAACCTGTCCCGGTTCCACTTCAATCACTGCATCCAAAGGAAGCAGCAGGTCTACACGGCTGCCGAATTTTATAAAACCAAATTCATCGCCTTGTTTAAAAACTTTTCCGGGCGTGGCGTAATTACAGATACGTTTGGCTAAAGCGCCGGCAATTTGTTTTACCAGAATAGCGCCATTGGGATTCTCCAGCACAATGCTGTGCCGCTCATTTAATACAGAAGATTTTGGATGCCAGGCCACCAGGTATTTCCCTTTATGATAATGATTGTAAACAACCGTTCCGTCAACCGGCACACGGTTTATGTGCACATTTACAGGGCTCATAAAAATACTTACCTGTATGCGGCTGTCATTAAAATATTCGGTGTTATTTACCTGCTCAATTACCACAACCTTTCCATCAGCAGGCGCCACAATTTTTGTTTCAGAAAATGTAAATTCCCGGTTGGGAATGCGAAAGAAAAAAACAATAAAGAAGAAAAATACAAAACTTAAAAACAGGATGATGAAAGCAATCCATTCAAAATTGTCTGAAAAAAAATAAAAGAAAAGTATGTTTATTAAAACAAGTAATAAAGCACTTACGCCGATAATCCTGTATCCTTCACGATGAATGGTCATAACAAAAATTGGCTGCAAATATAAACAAGTGTTGTTGACTGTTGATTAGCGGACCTTTGGCTATTGCCAAACCTTTCAGATCATAGAAATATTTTTACATACAGCCACACGAAAACTGTTGCAAATAAAAGCGAATCAAACCTGTCGAGAAAGCCGCCGTGGCCGGGCAGTATATTGCCGCTGTCTTTTATACCGGCTTTCCGTTTTAAACTGCTTTCAAATAAATCTCCGAATATCCCGGTTATGCAAATCAATGTTGAAATAATACCCAACTGCACAATATCAGCGTTCAAAAAAATTTGACCAAAAGCAGTAATGGTTACAACAGCCAATATAATAC
>JAEWBD010000253.1 GCA_023391315.1 Bacteroidota bacterium
ACGTTATTTACCGTCAAAAACAAAACATTGTATTCGTGGTTCAGGATCAATAGAATTAATGTAGTTAGTGTTCATATAATGAAGAAGGCCGCTTTTAAAAGCGGCCTTCTTCATTATTGCTAATCTGTTTTCAGATGCTTTGCCATTATTAAAGCGGGCAATAATACATGCTGCATTTGGGTATTTAAATCCTTTACCACTCCTCTTTTGTTTATTACATTCGCATTATGCAATTAATTGAAGTTAATACTGCGGAAACAGCTAAAGATTTCATTAAAGTAAATGTGCTTCTAAACAGGAATAGTCCTAATTATATACGCCCTTTAAATAACGAAGTGAACGATGTTTTTGATCCTTCAAAAAATAAATCTTTTAAATATGGGGAAGCAAAACGCTGGATCTTAAAAGATGGTAACAAATTCATTGGCCGCATTGCAGCTTTCACTAACAAAAAATATATAAATGCGGGAACCGAATTTGCAACCGGCGGCGTTGGTTTCTTTGATTGTATTAATGATGATAATGCTGCAAAGGGTTTATTCGATGCCGCCAAAGAATGGCTTCAAAATAAAGGAACAGAAGCCATGGACGGGCCGATAAATTTTGGAGACCGCGACAAATGGTGGGGACTAATGGCAGAAGGATTTGACAAGCCGCCAATTTATGGTATGTCGTACAACCCGGCTTACTATGAAAAACTATTTGAAAATTATGGGTTCAAAAATTATTATAACCAGTATTATTATGCTATGGGCGTTAAGGATAAACTTCCTGACCGCTTTCCTGAACGTTATGCCAAATTCAAAAATAAGCCTGGGTATGCAGCACGACATATCAGTATAAAGAACCTTGAAAAGCATGCGCACGAGTTCGCAACCGTATATAATGCTGCCTGGGCGCAGCATGGCGAAGCCAAAGAAATTGCAGCCAAAGATGTAATGAAACTTTTTAATAAGATGAAGGCAGTAATGGATGAACGGCTTATATGGTTTGCTTATTATAAGGATGAGCCCATTGCCATGTGGATTAATATTCCTGATCTTAATGAATACTTTAAACATTTTAACGGCAGGCTTGGCTTAATAGAAAAGCTGCGTTTATTATGGATGAAAAAAAACAATAAATGCCGCATATTTACAGGTGTGGCATTTGGAATTGTTCCAAAATTCCAGGCATTGGGAATTGATTCTTTTATGATTTATGAGGCCAGTTTATTAATTCAGCCAAATGATTGGTATGATCGCTATGAAATGGGCTGGGCCGGCGATTGGAACCCTAAAATGATAAATATTTATAAAAGCCTTGGCGCTGTTCAAAGCCGGCGCATGGTTACGTACCGTTATATTTTTGATGAAAATAAATATCCATTTGAAAGGCACCCCGTAATGGAATATAAAAGTTGATCAGGAGGAAGGCTCTTCCGTCGCTTCAACAATTGGTTCTTCTTTTCTTTCTTCATTCCACTCTAATATAAAATTATTGCGGCCTTCGCCGGTAAGGATGCTCATATAATTCTGCTGTGCCAGTTCGAGCATGGAAAGAAAAAGAAAGATAGCATGAATACGGTTTTCACAAACTTCAAAAACCTTTTCAAATGAAACTGTTTTTTGTTTTTCAACCAGGCCGAGCATAAAGGCCCGGCTTTCTTCAATAGTATAATTATAACGGATTACGGTATGAACAGGCTTATTGTTGCGTTCGTTCATGCGTTTTACCACACGCTCAAACGCTTTCATCAGTCTGAATAAGGTAATGGTTTGAATTTCCGTGCCATCTGCAGCTTCTTCACCCACCAGCGAAAGCTCCCGCTGCAGGTTGCCACGTTTCATCATCAGCATGCGGGTGGCTTCCATTTCAGCCATTTGTGCGGCAGCTTCTTTAAACTTCTTGTATTCAAGGATTTTATCAACCAGCTCCTGGCGCGGATCAATTTCTTTGCCTTCAGCATCCAGCTCTTTTCGCGGCAGCAACATCTTTGCCTTAATACGCATCAACGTTGACACAAAGAGGATGAATTCGCTGCTTAGCTCAATATTCAATTTATCCTGATGATGTATATAATCAAGAAAATCTTTGGTTATTCTACTGATGGGGATATTATAAATATCAATTTCATCACGCTCAATAAAAAATAACAGCAGGTCGAAAGGGCCTTCAAACTGCGGTAATTTTATTTGATAATTTTCCGTATTCACAATAATGCTTTATAAATAGAAACTGTGTAAAACTGCTGCAATGTAAACAGAGAACGATACAATGCGAAAGCAAGTTTTACACAGTCTATCAGGCAGGAATCCTGTTATGCTTTTTTCTTTAGCTCATCACGAATTTCCATTAATAATTGATCGGTGGAGGAAGGTGCAGGCGGTGTAGCCGGGGCAGCCTCTTCTTTCCTTTTAGTTGCATTTATACCTTTGATAATGAGAAATAATGCAAATGCAATAATGATAAATGAAATCACTTGCGAAAGAAAATTACCGTATTTGATTGCTGTACCCGGAATAACAAGTTCACTGAGATTACTAAGATTGGCCGCCTTTAGGGCAGGTGTAAGAATGGCCGGCGTAATAATATCGTCCACAAGGGAACTGACGATTTTTCCAAAAGCTCCGCCAATTACTACTGCAACTGCAAGGTCTACTACATTGCCCTTTACAGCGAATTCTTTAAATTCTTTTAAAAATCCCATAAAAGTATTTTTTGGGTTAACAATATATTGTGAATGTAAATTGTTTCTTTAATCCGGCCAACACATTGCCTTATTTTTTTATACCCGGGTATTGCATGTTTAATTCCTTTAATGCATCTCTCAGGGTTGTGGCAACAAGGTATTCTTTATACCAGTTTTGATCTGATGGAATAATTGTCCATTTCATTATACTTCCATTGTTTTGTTTTATCATGAATCCTTTCATCAAGCCGTTTGTGTTGCTCTTTCTGCGAAACATGCAAATAGAATTTAAGTATGACGGTATTGTTATGATGAACGAGCAATTCTTCAAAATCGTTAATTGCCTTCATTCTTTTAGATGCCGTATTATCGTCAATCATATTATGCACTCTTGTTACAATTATGTCTTCGTAATGAGAGCGGTTAAAAACCTGTATCATGCCTTTGGCTGGCGCATGCTTATGAATACGCCATAAAAAATCATGCGACAGTTCTTCTGCTGTAGGCACTTTATAAGATTGTACTATTATGCCCTGCGGGTTTACAGAACTGAATACATTTTTTATAAGCCCGTCTTTGCCTGAGGCATCCATTCCCTGCAAAACTATAAGCACAGCATATTTGCCTTGCGCATACAAAACATTCTGCAATTCATCAAGCTCCTCGTAGATGGCAGGCAATGCTGCCTTTGTTTCTTCTTCATCAAATTTTTCAGGCGCCCTGGTACTTGCTTTATTAAGCTTTAGATCTGCCATATATTTTTTGTTAGCAAACATTTGCAAAGTTTATGAACTTTCCAAATGTTGTATATATAGCGGCAGAAAAAATATATTGACTGCACACTCAAAGAAGCTGTTTGTCGTTATAGTAATGTATGGGTGGGAAAATGAAGAAACTAAAATTGGTTACTGCATTATTACTTGCTTGTTTTCTGTGCACTTCTTTTCATCCTGCACAGATATATGACTCTCCTTATTACATTGTTATACATAAAACGCGGTATGAGTTAAAGGTTTTTGACCGTAAAGGCTGGCTGGTAACTTACCCTGTTGTATTTGGCAGTAACGACATGCGCGATAAACTGTATGAAGGCGACCGAAAAACGCCCGAAGGTAACTTTGCTATTGTTTCAAAAAGAATTCATTCCAAATGGAACAGGATGATGATGCTCGATTATCCCACACCGGCAAGCTATGAAAAATTCAATGCGCGTAAAAATGCAGGCATTGTGCCGGCATCAGCAAAAATTGGTGGTGGCATTGGTATTCATGGTACATGGCCACATGAAGATTTCCAGATTGACCGTTACAGAAACTGGACGGACGGCTGTATAAGCATGCGCAACAGGGACGTAGAAGAACTATACAGGATGGTTCCCGTGGGTACAAAGGTTTTTATCCGGCTTAACTAAGAAGATGAATAAATAAAACATGAATCTTAATGCGTGAATATTTTAAGCTCATAGCAATATTCAACATTAGAAATTAACTGCTTAAAAATTTCACGCATTTATAAAAAAAATCAAATTCTGGAGTTTTCACGTTTCACAATTGCCGTTCCCGTTAATCAATTACTTCATCCCCAAAATATTTCCAAAGCACTTCCGGTAACTGAATACCATTTTCTGATTGATTATTTTCAAGTAGCGAAGCCATAATTCTTGGCAAAGCCAAAGCACTTCCGTTCAATGTATGCACCAACTGGTTTTTGCCGCTTTCATCTTTAAAACGGCATTTCAGCCTGTTTGATTGATAGCTTTCAAAATTGCTTACACTGCTCACTTCAAGCCACCGCTGCTGCGCAGCACTGTACACTTCAAAATCGTACGTAAGCGCGCTGGTGAAGCTCATATCGCCGCCGCATAATCTCAATATACGGTATGGTAATTTTAATGATTGCAGCAGGCGCTCCACATGGTTCAGCATTTCTTCCAATGCAGCATAACTTTTATCTGCTTCAACTATCTGTACAATTTCAACTTTTTCAAACTGGTGCAGCCGGTTTAAGCCACGCACATCTTTTCCATAACTGCCCGCTTCACGCCTGAAGCAGGGAGAATAAGCCGTCATTTTCACAGGCAGTTCTTCGGACTTTACAATCGTATCGCGGTAAATATTGGTCAAAGGCACTTCAGATGTTGGAATAAGATAAAATTCATCTTCATTCACAAAATACATCTGGCCTTCCTTATCCGGTAACTGCCCGGTTGCAAAAGCGCTATCTTCATTCACAACAAAAGGAGGAATAATTTCTTTATAACCAGCCGCTGTATTGTAATCTAAAAAATATTGAATAAGGGAACGCTGCAGCTTTGCACCTTTACCTGTGTAAACGGGAAACCCACTGCCGGTGATTTTTGTGCCAAGATCAAAATCAATGAGCTTATATTTTTTGGTGAGTTCCCAATGCGGTAAAGCATTTCCATTCAGCGTTGGCTTTTCAGTTTCACGCACAATTTCATTGTCTTCTGCAGAAACACCTTTGGGCACTTTTTCTGAAGGAAGATTAGGTAATAATACCAATGTGTCTTCCAGCTTTTTTTCTGTTTCGGCTGCCTGTTTTTTTATCGGTTCAAGCGATGCCTTCAAGTTTGTTACATCTGCTTTAAGTTGTTCTGCTTCTTCCTTATTTCCGGCTGCCATTAGCTTGCCAATATGCTTGCTCGATGCATTTATTTTGGCCTGTGTGGCATCAAATTCTGCCTGTAATCTTTTACGTTCATCATCCAAAGCAATTATTTCATCAACCAATTCAGGCTGCTTAAAATTCTTTACAGCAAGGCGTTCTTTTACCCATTCTGTTTTCTGGCGCAGCACATTCACCTGTAACATAAAACTTAAAATTTCGGGCAAATATAAAC
>JAEWBD010000301.1 GCA_023391315.1 Bacteroidota bacterium
AAATAAAGCCGGGTAATGTAATCGTGGGCTTTGCCAGCAGTGGAAAAGCATCGTACGAAGATGCTTATAACAGCGGCATTGCCAGCAATGGTTTAACCAGCGCAAGACATGATGTGCTGCATAAATATTATGCTGAAAAATATCCTGAAACATTTGAGCCTACGCTAAGCGACGATGTTGTTTATATAGGCAGGAATAAATTCAATGATGAGATAAATAACTCACAGCTTACTATCGGCAAACTTCTATTAAGCCCAACGCGCACCTATGCGCCTTTAATGAAAGTATTGCTTGAACAATATTTTGATAAGATGGATGGCGTAATTCATTGCAGCGGCGGCGGGCAAACAAAATGCATGAAGTATTTGCCGCAGCCTTTAAAAATTATAAAAGATAATTTATTTGAAGCACCCGAAATTTTTAAGATCATTCAGCAAAATTCAAATGCTGATGACAGGGAAATGTACCAGGTATTTAACATGGGCCACCGCCTCGAAATTTTTACAGATGCAGACACAGCAACGGCATTAATTGATGAAGCAAAGCAATTTAATATTGAAGCAAAGATTATTGGCCGTGTGGAAGCATCCACTAAAAAAGAACTGGAATTACATGTGAATGGTAACACTATTACTTATTAAACACGCATGAACAAAGATTCTAAAATTTATATAGCCGGGCATAAAGGCATGGTGGGTTCTGCTATTTTAAGAAAGTTGCAAAGCCTGGGTTACAACAATCTTGTTTTAAAAACATCCGGCGAATTAGACCTGCGCAACCAGCAGCCCGTAGCAGATTTTTTTGCTTCAGAAAAACCGGAATATGTTTTTCTTGCGGCTGCCAGAGTAGGCGGAATTGTGGCTAACAATACTTACCGTGCAGATTTTCTGTATGATAACCTGCAGATTCAAAACAACATTATTCACGCTTCTTTTGTAAATAATGTAAAGAAGTTATTGTTTCTCGGCTCAAGCTGCATTTATCCTAAAATGGCACCGCAGCCAATAAAGGAAGATTATCTTTTAACCGGCCCGCTTGAACATACCAACGAGCCTTATGCTATCGCAAAAATTGCAGGATTGAAATTATGCGATGCCTACCGCGATCAGTATGGCTGCAATTTTATCTCTGCCATGCCCACTAATTTGTATGGCATCAACGATAATTATCATCCCGAACATTCGCATGTATTGCCGGCTTTAATAAGACGCTTTCATGAAGCTAAAGCGAACAATGCTGCATCTGTAATAATCTGGGGCAGTGGTGCGCCGCTACGTGAATTTATGTATGCTGATGATCTTGCAGATGCCTGCGTTTATCTCATGCATAATTATGATGAAAAAGGTTTTATTAATATCGGAACTGGCGAAGAAGTTTCTATAAAAGAACTGGCATTGCTTATAAAAGATATTGTTGGTTATAACGCTGAAATACAATTTGACACATCAAAGCCCGATGGCACGCCAAGAAAATTGTTAGATGTATCGAAACTGCACAGCAAAGGGTGGAAACACAGCACACATTTAAAAGAAGGCATAAAACTCGCTTACAAAGATTTCCTTACGTCAAAGTTTGCAGAAAGATAGGGCTTCAAAAACCTATCACCATTTTCAGTCTTTTCCATAATTCATTATCAAAACCGGATAAAGCAGGAGAAAACCCGCCTGCACTTTCTCCCATTCTTATAACAACCAGTTGTTGCGATGGAACAACATAAATCTTCTGATCATTTTTGCCAAGTGCAGCATACATATCCATCGGCGCTTCGGAAATAAGATAACCCGGTAAAACCAATTGTGATCCCGGCACCATATAACTGCCTTTTCCATTAAGCCAGGTGAGATAGCCATAGCTAAGATTAAGATTTTGCGAAGTATTAATCTGGCTGTTAAAATAACTGGTATCGCTCAAAATAGCTGTTGCATCCCATTTGCCTTTATTAAGCATAAGCAAGCCAAACCTTGCCATGCTGCGGGCTGTGCTGTAATAAACATTATTGGAATTAGGCACTTTAATCCAAAGGCCGTTCATACCAATACGGTCTCTTATCTTTTGCCGGAAATAATTGTTATAACTCATGCCGCTGGCACTTTCAATAACCGCATCCAATAATGTATAAGCTGCATTATGATAAGCCCATCTTGTTCCGGCATCCGCCTTGTATTGAAGACAGGAAGGTAATGTGCAATCGGGGTTTGTTACATCATCATCCAGTCCTGTTGTCATCGTTAACTGGTTCTTTACTGTGATGAGGTTTTCTTTTTCAGCAGGCCCGGATGTCCAGCCTGTGCCAATATAAGTTGATGTTGGTTTATCAATATCAATTAATCCATCATCCTGCGCAATACCTGTTAAAAATGCGGTGAGCGTTTTGCCGGCAGACGCCCAGTACCAGTTACTGTCGGCGGTAAAACTGCCAAAATATTTTTCAGCCGCTATCTTTCCGTTTTTAAGGATAATAAAGGCCTTTGTGTGTTTACTTTCAAGGTAAGTGTACAGGTCACCCAATGCCGATGTATTCCATCCTAAAGAATCCACAGAAATATTTTGCCAGGTATTATTGTTAACCGGCGGAAAATATAAAGCATTGCCTGAAGACGGCGTAGGAGGGGGTGCGTTTTTACTGTTGTTACATGCCGTAATAAATAAACAAAGTATCAAGAGGCAGGCAGTGGTTACATTAAGAACTGGTTTCATTGCCGTTTGAATTCCTCTTTATAACGATGAGTTTTTTCTAAAAGTATAAGTGATTGTTGCATTCTTATATTAAATTGAAATGCATAACCCAAATTCATTAAATATCAATTATTTTTATTGCCATTCATTACATACCAAATTAATGCACTGTTATGAAACAACTACTGTTATTTTTTTTATGCGTTATTTCTATGCATGCGTTTTCTCAAAAACAAAAAAATAAGATTGAAGATAAATTATCAGGGCTGGATACAGCTTTTGCAAGAGTGCTGAAAGACTGGCACACTGCGGGTTTCGCGGTTGCTGTAGTTGAAAAAGATAAAGTAGTGTATGCGAAAGGTTTTGGTTACCGTGATTATGAAAGCAAAATGCCTGTAACCCCTAATACATTATTTGCCATTGGCTCATGCAGCAAAGCTTTCACGGCTTCATTGCTTGGTTTATTGAATAAAGACGGCAAGGTTGATTTTGATAAACCCGTTCGTAATTATTTACCGGAGCTTAAATTTTATAACGATGAAATGAACGATCATATCACGCTGCGGGATATGATGAGTCATCGCACCGGCCTGCCACGCCATGATTATTCCTGGTATTTGTTTCAGTCGCATAGCAAAGACAGCCTGTTGCAGCGTATTCAGTACATGGAGCCTTCTGCAGGATTGAGAGAAAAATGGCAGTATAATAATTTCATGTTTATGGCGCAGGGCATGGTGGCGGAAAAGCTTACCAGCAAAAGCTGGGAAGAGAACATTCGCGAAAAAATATTTCAGCCATTGGGCATGACGAACTCTGATGCATCATTAAATGAATGGATAAAAGCCGGCGAGCCTGCTATTGGTTACGACGTAAAAAGCGATACGATTATTAAACGAATGAATTATTATGATATTGCCGGCATGTCGCCCGCAGGCAGCATTAACAGCAGTGTGAATGATATGGCCAAATGGGTAACCACCTGGATATACGGCGGAAAATATAGGGGTAAAGAAATATTGCCGTCAAATTATGTGAGCCAGGCCATAAGTTCGCAAATGGTAACCAGCGGGGCATTGCCCGATAAGCAATCGCCGGATGTATACTTTTCCACGTATGGTTTTGGCTGGATGATGGCATCGTATCGCGGCCATTACCGTGTGGAGCATGGCGGCAATATTGATGGCTTTAGTGCCAGCACCTGCTTCTTTCCATCAGACAGCATTGGCATTGTTGTATTG
>JAEWBD010000328.1 GCA_023391315.1 Bacteroidota bacterium
GTTGTATTCACTTCGCCGCTTGTAGCCGGATTTCTTAAATAAGCTTGCAGATAGTAAACAGCGGAATCATAGTTATTAAGACGATAAGTAATTTCGCCCTTCCAGAAATTCGTATAACTAATGTACGCGTCGTTATATTCCGCACTGAATATCCTGTTTAGTAAATTATCTGCCTGTTGAATTTGCTGGTCATTAATAAACTCAACAGCTCTTCCATATAAAATTTTAGGATAGGCCTGCTTTACAATATCGCTTTGAGAGTTGATAGCATCCAGCAAATGCAACGCTTCAGCATAGTTGTTGGTATTGGATAAAACATTTACCAGTAGTTCCTTTGCTTCGGTTGAATATTCAGAATTTGGATAATTGGAAATAAAAGATCTTAATTCTGTTAAAGCAACATCTGTATAACCTAATTCCACCGAAAGCTTGCCGTAATTAAACTGGGAAATTTCTTTCTGTTTGCTGCCGCTGCTGTTAAGTGCACAGAATAAAAATGCATTTCTTGCACCGGGTTTATTATTCAATTTTAAATAAGAGTCGCCCAATAAATACATGCTGTTTTGAGCAATAGTATCCTGTTTGCCGCCAAGCACCTTAAAACCATCGCTTGCTTTTTGATATTGCTTTGCATCATAATAGCAATAAGATAATTCATACAAATCTTCGCGGCTTACTTTAGGCGTTTTGCTCACATATTTTTCAAGATAAGGCAATGCCTGTTTGTAATGGCCTTTTTCAAAATGAATATGCCCGGCGAGTTGCCGCAACTGAAGATCGTAATATTGATTATCCCTTTCCAGCACGCTTTCCGTATATGCCAATGCTTCATCTTTTTCACCACGGTAGTAATAAATTTCAGCAATATAGTATGGAATAATTGGCTGGTATTTTGGTTGCTTTTCAATTACCTTGAACGAGTTTAACGCCTGCGCATAATTTTTATCAGCAAAAGCTATATAGCCATAATAATAATTAGCATCATAATAGTTAGGGTCGGAAGGAATTTGTGCTATCGATTCAAACAAAGGCTTTGCATTACTAAACTGCTGCATGGTAAAATAGCCATAGGCTTCATGAAAACGCATGTTGGCAATTTCTTCATTGCTTAAATTATTCAGGCCCGCTTTCTCATAATAAGTAATTGCATCTGTAAAATTGCTTTGCCTGTAATAATACTCAGCCAGTTGATAACACATCATTTCAATGCGTGGCGCATTATGTTCGAGTTCAATAAAGTCGATAGCTTCTTCCACAGCAGTAATATCATTCAGTTGCAGGCGGCTGGCAATGGCATAATATTTTGCTTCAGTTTGCACACTTATAGGTATGCTGCTTTGCCTTGCTTTATCTAAATAAAGCTTCTCCAACTGCGGGTAAGCCAGGCTGAATTTTTGCTGCTGGTATAATTCTTTTGCCTGCTTAAATGCAGCATCAGGATCATTATAAATCTTTGTTGATTGCGCGTTAGAATAGTTAATCAATAACAGAAGGTATATTAAAGCGGCTAACTTTTTGTACTTCATAAATTTCCTCAACGATGTATGCATGCAAATATTTTAAATGCTTTCTTAAATAAAAGCAAAACCGGTTAAAGATATTATCAACAAAAAATAACATCAATCAATATGTGTTTTAATTGTGGATAAGATGGAGACCTTTATTTTTGCTATGATTCCTGCATTTGAAAAATTCATTTATTCATGAAAAAACTCCTTTCAGTTAAGTACAGTGATGGCGCTTTCAATTTTTCTATGTTAGTGATACGGATTTTTTTCGGCGTATTATTATTATCAAAACACGGCTATGGTAAAATGGTAAGGTTTGAAGAGCTGCACAGCCGCTTTTACAACTTTTTAGGAATGGGAAATACCTTTAGTTTAGTACTGGCCATATTTGCAGAAGTAATTTGCGCCGCCTTTATTATACTGGGGTTGTTTACGAGGCTTGCCGCCATTCCCCTGATTATTACCATGCTGGTTGTAATCTTTGGCGCTAACGGAGCCAAACCAATGTCAGAATCTGAACTTGCTATTTTATTCCTCGGTGCTTTCATTACTTTGTTGTTTTGCGGCCCCGGAAAAGTAAGCGTTGACGGCATGATTAATAAATAATTTTTTGTTGATCAACTGTAGTAATGCTATGGAGCACGGTTGTGTCACTCCCTTATACTGTATTAATTCTTTTCAGCATAATTCAAAAACGATGTATCAATCAACCACTCAAACACGTGTGCGTTACGCCGAAACCGACCAGATGAATGTGGTGTATTACGGCAATTATGCACAGTACTTTGAAATAGGCCGCGTGGAAAGTATTCGTGCACTTGGGTTTACTTATAAACGCATGGAAGACGAGGGCGTAATAATGCCCGTGGTTGAATTATATACAAAGTTTTTGCGCCCGGCAACTTATGATGACCTTTTAACCATACAAACGCAGGTACGCAAACTGCCCGAGTCGTACCATATAGAATTTTACCAGGATGTTTTTAATGAAGAAGGTAAGCTGCTTGCCGCAGGAAGGGTAAGTCTCTATTTTCTTGACAAAGAAACCTGGAAACGCAGGGATATTCCCGATGATCTTAAAGAAGCGCTGGCGAAATATTTCTGATAAAAATAAATTGATTTAGTACATGGAAATAAAAGCGCCAAGGGTTAAATAAATTCCTGAAATGTCTCCATGTGGAGTTAAAAGACCATGGTTTACATGCAGATTGAATATTTGCAGCAATACATAATATCGATTCAAAAAATATTTATGTGCGGGTAATGACAAGAAGGGCGGAAGAAAGAATATGGAAGTTTGACGAATATAGCGCTGTTGATGAGAGGATTTTAATTAAACCCATCAATTTTGAATTAAGCGTTTTTAATTTATATAACGGTGTAAGATTTAATACTTTAGTAATATAGATATAGCTTTAAAATAAATTCAGCTTTTTTTATATAAATTATGCTGTATAATTAAGTTTTTAATATTTTTTGCGCGGGAAGCAGAAAAATCAATATTTCCCATATTTTCGTGTATATTTTTACAGATTAGTCCATTGCTCCTAAACGTTTCCTGTAAATGTTTTTGATTTTTGGGTTTCTGTTCTTTTTAAAAACTAAACATTTAAGTATGAACATTTATGTAGGAAACTTAAACTGGAGCCTGACCAGTGATGACCTTTACAATTTATTTACGCCTTACGGTGAAGTGGTTTCTGCCAAAATTATTACAGACAAGTTTAACAATAATCGCAGCAAAGGTTTCGGTTTTGTTGAAATGAGTGACGATGAAGCAGCCCGCCAGGCAATCAGCAACCTGCATGATACTGAGTTATCCGGCAGAAAGATTGTTGTTAACGAATCTGCACCTCGCAAAGAAGGTGAAGGCGGCGGCGGGTACAAGAAGAAGAGTTTTGGTGGTGGCGGCGGCGGTTACAACCGTGGCGG
>JAEWBD010000382.1 GCA_023391315.1 Bacteroidota bacterium
GTTTAGGTATGAATGAAGATAAAATTCCGGCGGGCAAATATTGCATCTCAACCAGCAACAGAAATTTTGAAGGAAGGCAAGGGCCAAATGCAAGAACATTCCTGGCAAGCCCCTTAACCGCGGCAGCAGCAGCTATAACAGGTGAAGTAACAGATGTGAGGGAATTGCTGCCCTAACCCTGAAGGGAGTTGTTACGTTCGTGAAATTTTAGGGAAGCTGATGTTTTTCAAAAACCTTTTAAAGATTTGAAATGATAACTGATAATTTAAATGATGGTGCTCGAATAACTCCCTTTAGGGCTGGGGCATGGGATGCTAATTTATACGATAACAAACATGCCTTTGTTGCAAAATATGGCGAAGATGTAATGGGCTGGCTGGCACCGCAAAAAAACGAGCATATTTTGGATGTTGGCTGCGGCACCGGAACATTAACGCATAAAATAGCAGAGAGCGGCGCTATTGTTACCGGCATAGATGCATCGCCGGAAATGATTGAGAAGGCAAAACAGGCATATAGCGATATTGATTTTCTGGTAAAAGATGCAAGCAATTTTAGCTTTGCCTCAAAGTTTGATGCGGCTTTTTCAAACGCCACATTGCACTGGATAAAAGATCAGCAAAATGTTTTGCAATGTGTTTATGATAGTTTGAAAGATGGCGGCCGCTTCGTGTATGAAATGGGCGCCAAACATAATATTGAAAGCATTCACGAAGCTATAAAAGAAGCATTGAACGAAGAAGGTTTTGAATTGAATTCTAACATACAGGTTAATTATTTTTCATCTGCCGGGGAACAGGCAACAATGCTTGAAAAGGTTGGTTTCACTGTTTCGAATATTGTTCAGTTCAACAGGCCGACAGAACTGGTGGGCGAAGATGGCATGAAGAACTGGATCGTTCAGTTTTGCCAGGCTTTTTTCAAACTCATTCCATCAGAAAAAATTGAAATGATAATTGATAAAGCCGTTACTATTTTAAAGGAAACCAATTATGAAAATGGCAAATGGTATGCAGATTACAAGAGATTAAGGATAAAGGCAGTGAAAGCCTGAACATGGATTTAAGATTAAGGATTAAAATAAATTTTTAAAGCGCTCTGCGAAGTCGCCGACTTGTAAAGCAAATATTACATGAGCAAGCAAATAAATATAATTAAGTCAACGGTAGTTCCACTCAATATTGAAAACGTTGATACAGACCAGATAATTCCTGCACGTTTTTTAAAGGCAACCAGCCGCGATGGCTTTGGAGAAAACCTTTTTCGCGACTGGCGTTATGAAAATGATGATGAATCAAAACCTAAAAAAGATTTTGTTTTAAACGAGCCTTTATATAAAGGAAAGATTTTAGTGGCTGCCAAAAATTTTGGTTGCGGTTCGTCAAGAGAACATGCGGCATGGGCTATTAAAGATTACGGTTTTGATGTGGTGGTAAGCAGTTTCTTCGCCGATATTTTCAAGAACAATGCGCTCAATAACTTCTTATTACCTGTGCAGGTAAGCGAGGATTTTTTACAGAAAATTTTTACCGCTGTATTGTTTGATAAAGCGACAGAGATTGAAGTAAACCTGCCGGATCAAACCATTACCATTTTAAACAATACATCAACGCTTCCATTTGCTGAAAACCCGATGGAAAGTTTTGAAATAAACAATTATAAGAAAACCTGTTTATTGAATGGTTATGATGATATTGATTATTTACTGAGCATGAAAAGTGAAATAGAAGAATTTGAAACAAAACCCCATTCCTAAAAGAATTATTTATACAACGTAAGCAATTGGAAAATGCAAGTACACATATAACGAAAAATTTTGACAGCCTTTCAAGCGTTGTTTTAAAAGTTTCAGCTTTATGCGCCTCTTTAGGGGATGGAGGCCTGAACAATATTTCATTTGACTTAAACAGAGATGAACATTTATTAATTACAGGAAATTCCGGCAGTGGTAAAACCACGCTGGTAAAAGCGCTTGCCGATAAAATTTTTTATAAAGGTGTTGTTGAATTTGCCGGTAATAAGCCGAAGATAATTTTTGTTGAACAACATTATTTTTTCAAAACATTATCAAACACCAGCGATTTTTATTATCAGCAACGCTATAACAGTTTTGAAAGCAATGATGCCTTAACCGTGCTGGATGAATTGCTGAAAGTATCAGGCGATAAAAACAAAATTGATGCATTGCTGAACCAGCTTCAATTGCATCATCGCAGGAATGATGCACTGCTGCATTTGTCAAGCGGCGAGCATAAACGATTCCAATTGATCAAAGCTTTTTTGCAGGATGCTGATGTTTTTATTTTTGATACACCGTTCATTGGCCTGGATATTAACAGCCGAAAGATTTTAAGGGATATCATTGATGAAAAAGCCAAATCTTCCACCATCATTGTTATTGCAGATGTTGAAGATGCGCCGGCATGTATAACGCATGTTGCAGCGTTGGAAAAAGGTGGTTTAAAATGCTTTGAGAGAATCGGAAATTTCAGCGGGCATTCTTCACTGCCTGCTGCGCGTCAAGCACAATTCAATGGCAAAGTTCCGGTACAAAAAAACACGGTTGAATTTGAGGTTGCTGTTAAATTGGAAAATGTTTCCGTTGCCTATGGCGAAAAGAAGATTCTCAATAACATCAACTGGCAGATAAACCGCGGTGAAAAATGGCTGTTGAAAGGCGTGAATGGCGCAGGCAAATCCACGCTGACAAGCTTAATAACCGGCGATCATCCGCAGGCATATTCCAATAAGGTTTTCTTATTTGATAAGAAGCGCGGCAGCGGCGAAAGTATCTGGGATATTAAACGAAAAATAGGTTTTGTGTCGCCGGAACTGCATTGGTATTACGATAAAACAGTTTCGGTTTATAATACAATTGCATCGGGCTTTTTTGATACGGTAGGCGTATATAAAAAACTTAACGAGGAACAAAAAAGTATTGTTGACGAATGGTTGCAGTTTTTAAACATAAAAACAAAAGCACAGCAGCAGTTGCATACTATTTCAACAAGCCAGCAGCGTTTGGCTTTGCTGGCAAGGGCATTGGTGAAAAATCCGCCATTATTAATTCTTGATGAGCCTTGCCAGGGTTTGGACGAATGGCAGGTGACGGACTTTGCGGCGCTCGTAGATGATTTATGCAGCCAGCCGGGCAAAACATTGATCTATGTAAGTCATTACGAAAATGAAATTCCTAAGTGTGTTGGTAAAGTGATGCTGCTGGAAATTAACGCACATAAACAATATTCTATTCATATAAATAAATCAACTGCTATAGCAGTATAGCTTTTATGCAGAAAAACATTACCGTAATCGAAGGCGACGGCATTGGCCCGGAAGTAACAAGGCAGTCAGTAAAAATATTGAATGCAATTGCCACGCAATTCAATCATACATTTAATTATACCTATCATTTAATGGGTGCTGTTGCCATAGATAAAACAGGCAATCCATTACCTGATGAAACCATTGAAAGCTGCCTGAACAGTGATGCCGTTTTGTTTGGCGCAATCGGCCATCCAAAATATGATAACGATCCAACTGCCAAAGTTCGTCCCGAACAAGGCTTGCTGAAGCTGAGAAAATCATTGCAATTATTCGCTAACATCCGCCCCGTAAATACCTATCCTGCGTTGCAGCATCTTGCTCCATTGAAGGCAGAAAAGCTGGAAGGTGTTGACTTTATCATCTTCCGCGAATTAACCGGCGGTATTTATTTTGGCAAGAAAGAATTAAGTGAAGACGGAACAAGGGCAAGTGACGATTGTGTTTATACAACACCGGAAATTGAACGTATTGCCCACCTTGCATTTCAATATGCACAAAAACCGGAACGCAGGAAAAAATTAACGCTGGTTGATAAAGCCAACGTGCTGGAAACATCAAGGCTCTGGAGAAAGGTGGTGCAGGAAATCTCCAAACAATATCCTGATGTGGCCGTTGATTACATGTTTGTTGATAATGCTTCCATGCAGATAATGCTTAATCCAAAACAGTTTGATATCGTACTTACAGAAAATATGTTTGGTGATATCATCAGCGATGAAGCCAGCGTGTTAAGCGGTTCGCTTGGTTTATTGCCTTCGGCTTCTGTTGGTACAGGAACGGTTTTATTTGAGCCTATTCATGGTTCTTATCCGCAGGCTGCGGGGAAAGATATTGCCAATCCTTTAGGTTCCATTTTATCCGCAGCCATGATGCTGGAACATTTTGGCTTGACTGCCGAAGCTACATTGGTGCGCGAAGCAGTTAAATGGACACTGGAGAATGGCTTTGTATCTAAAGATATTGAGCCGGTGAATTTTTATTTCACTTCAACCATAGGCGATCTTATAAGTGATTATGTGAAATCAACTGATCATGAAAGGATCAATGTTGAAAATGTGCAGTTAAGAAAATCAACAATAATATAAAACCGTAAAAATTACGGGCAAGTTCTTTGGATAATTAAAAGGCGGTTATATATTTGTTCACCATCTAAAATATGTTGAACAGAATAATCAATAACATCACTAATAACAGCGTCATAATTA
This sequence comes from Bacteroidota bacterium, assembly GCA_023391315.1. Lineage (GTDB taxonomy): Bacteria > Bacteroidota > Bacteroidia > Chitinophagales > Chitinophagaceae > Parafilimonas. The sequence continues at coordinate 4,533 of JAEWBD010000382.1, forward strand.
TTGTCGTTGTCATTATTACTTCTGCAATGGAAGGTGGTGTTTAGTATATAAACTAAAAAAATTGATATAGAAACCCGCCTCCAGACCGAGGCGGGTTTTTTTATTCAGATAAGATTTATACAAAAAACAATGGCAGAACTAAACAAGTATTCTAAAACGTTAACGCAGGATCCAACGCAACCTGCAGCGCAGGCAATGTATTATGCAATCGGATTTAAAGAAGAAGATTTTAAGAAAGCTCAGGTAGGTGTTGTAAGCATGGGTTGGGATGGCAATCCCTGCAACATGCATTTAAATGATTTTGCAACACGGGTAAAAGACAGCGTAAATAAAGTTGATGATTTATTAGGGTTGCGTTTTTATACAATTGGTGTTAGCGATGGCATAAGCATGGGCACTGATGGCATGCGTTATAGTTTGGTAAGCCGTGATGTAATTGCCGATAGTATTGAAACCAATGCCGGCGCTCAGTATTATGACGCTATTGTTGCAATACCGGGTTGCGATAAAAATATGCCGGGTTGCATAATGGCTATGGGGAGGCTCAACCGCCCTTCCATAATGTTATACGGCGGCACCATTGAACCCGGTCATTATAAAGGACAAAATGATTTAAACATTGTATCTGCATTTGAAGCCCTGGGCCAAAAGATTGCTGGTAATTTAAGCGAAGAAGATTTTAAAGGTATTGTTCGTCATGCATGTCCCGGCGCCGGCGCCTGTGGCGGCATGTACACCGCCAATACTATGGCAAGCGCCATTGAAGCCATGGGCATGAGTTTGCCCTATTCATCAAGCAACCCGGCGTTAAGCGAAGCGAAGCAAAAAGAATGTGATTCGGTTGGTGAAGCCATAAGGTTATTGCTTGAAAAAGATATCAAGCCAAAAGATATTATGACGCGTAAGGCATTTGAAAATGCCATTACGGTTGTAATGGTATTGGGCGGAAGCACCAATGCCGTATTGCATTTGATTGCTGTGGCAAAGAGTGTGGGCGTGGATTTAACGATTGATGATTTTCAGAAGATAAGTGACAGGGTAC
>JAEWBD010000412.1 GCA_023391315.1 Bacteroidota bacterium
GCATGGCACCGCCTGCTACCCACACATTTTCGTAATTTGGTTTCAGTTGTTCGTTTACAAGTTTGTTTAGGCCGCCTGAAAAAAATTCAACATTTGGCTTGTCGGTTGCCAGGTTTCGGTTTGTCAATACGATTGTCGGCTTTTCGCCATAAGCCCAACCATAAGATTTTGAAAGCTCCAAAGCATGTTCATAAGTATGTGAGCCCATTATATAGCAATCTATTGTTTTTAGAAACTCTTCCGGATCTTGCCCGTCAACGCCTTTGTCATACTTATGCGATGTATCAAACCACGAAATACTATTGTCGCTTTTGGCAATAATACCGTCAAGGCTTGAAACCATATGGATTGTTATTTTAAATTTGCCTGTTGACATTTTTGAGTTGTTGTTTTACAATGCTGCTTACTCCCAAATATACGTTACCCGCAAACCTTTGAAAATAATTGCAGCTACTTTTACCCTAAATGGTTTCAACCATTCCAACCAGTTATCTTTGCGCGGTTTTCAAATAACATGTATGAAGGTATTTAAGTTTGGCGGCGCCAGTGTAAATTCTGTTGAGCGTATTCAACATATAAAAGATATTTTGTCGGCTTATAAAAATGAAAAGCTTATTGTTATTATTTCTGCAATGGGCAAAACAACCAACGCTTTGGAAAAAGTTACAGAAGCTTTTTATAATGGGAAAAAGGAAGAAGCGCTGCAATTATTTAATGTTATTAAAAACAATCATCTTACTACCGCTAAATATTTGCTGGTTACACATTACAATGCCTGTTATGAGCAACTGAATAATTTTTTTACCGAAGTTGAATGGCTGCTGCATGATAAACCTGTGCAGGGCTATGATTATTACTACGACCAGGTTGTTTGTTGCGGCGAACTGTTAAGCACCTGCATCATCAGTTATTACCTGAATGAAGCAGGTATTGCCAATAAATGGGTTGATGTGAGAGATATCATCCGCACAGATGATAATTTCAGGGAAGCGAATATTGATTGGGATTATACCTCAAAAAAAATAATGCAACTGGGGGAAGAGAATGATAATAATATTATGCTTACGCAAGGGTTTATAGGCAGCACCGATGAGAACGAAAGCACAACCCTTGGCCGGGAAGGCAGCGATTATACAGCCGCCGTATTTGCTAATATATTGAATGCGGAAAGCCAGACAATATGGAAAGATGTGGAAGGTGTAATGAGTGCCGACCCTAAGCAGTTTCCCGACGCGCAGTTAATGCCTGAACTAAGTTTTGATGAAGTAATTGAAATGGCATATTACGGGGCGCAGGTCATTCATCCTAAAACCATAAAGCCCTTGCAGAACAAAGGCATCCCTTTGCATGTAAAATGTTTTTTGGATGCTTCATTATCCGGAACCATCATTTATAAAAAGCAAATAAAAAATCTCCCGCCTATTGTTATTATAAAAGAAAGGCAGGCTTTGATGCATCTGCATAGCCAGGATTTTTCTTTTGTAGGGGAGAAACCGATGAGTGAGCTGTATAAAATGCTTGGCGAATTAAATGTCAAACCTAATCTTATACAAACCGGCGCCATCAGCCTGCAGTTATGTTTGGATGACCGCGCCGAAAAAATTGAACAGCTTGCTGCCGCAGCCAGTTTGATATTTGATGTGCAGGTTGAAAAAGACCTGTCACTGTTAACCATCAGGCATTATAATAATGATTTGCTGTTGAAGATGACCAGTAATAAACAAATCATTCTAAAGCAGCAAACACCGGAAACGGTGCAGGTATTATACAGGTAAAAATTTGTGGAGTGCTTTACTTCGTATCGAACCAAACCGGCGTTGTATCATCCGGCGTCGCATTATAATTTATATAAAGTTCCTCGCCTTTTTTAATATCTTTTACAGCCCGTACGGTCATACGTTTTTTTCCGAATTCCATTTCATATTCGCAATTGGCATCGTAACTATGGTTATACATGGACACGTAACCCAATGCAACCGCGGCTTTCTTTTTATCATCACCCCATTCAAAAACATAGTGGAATAATAAGGTTTTTTCAATGGCTTTGCGTTCTTCAGGGCTTAATACAATTACCGGGGATATTTCTATAACGGTGCCTTTTTTAATATTTTTCACTGCAAATACGCCCCTGCCGCGTTTTGGCGATTTGCCAATAGTTACTGCTGCTATCATGAAAAGTTTATGATTAGGCCACAATATAATATGCGGCTTTTAATTCAGCACATTTAATATTGATTTTTCTTTGCAGCTACTTTTGTTTACCTAATTTGCGCGCATGAGCTTTGAATTAGAACAGCCTTCACTTTCGGAACAGTTTGACCAACTGATGCAGGCCAACGATCTTCAGGCTATACGCAGGTTTCTCGACGACCAGAATATTAGCGACGTTGCAGACCTTATTTACGACAACCCCGATTATGAGGCGCAGATAATTGCCAACATGGCTATTAACCGCGCCGCCGCTGTGTTTAAGATACTTGACCTTGCCAGGCAAAAACAAATTGTGCATGAACTGCCTTCGTTTAAAACAGCTGAATTATTGAACGAGCTTCCTGCCGATGACCGTACAGATTTCTTGGAAGAATTACCCAAAGAAGTTATACGCGATTTAATAAAACTGCTCAACCCCGAAGAAAGAAAAGTAACACTGTCCATGCTTGGCTACCCGGAAGACAGTGTGGGCCGTTTAATGACGCCTGATTACGTTTATGTTTATCCCTTCAACACTATTGAACAGGTGTTAAACATCATTCGCAAGGTTGGCAAGAATTCAGAAACTATTGACGTTATTTATGTCATTAACCGCAGGGGCGAACTGATTGATGACTTAAGGATACGCGATATAATTCTTTCTTCGCCCGATAAAAAAATTGAAGACCTGATGGATGAACGTGTAATTGCATTACACGTGAAAGATGACCAGGAACATGCCAACGAAGTATTTAAAATGAATAACCGCGTTGCCCTGCCGGTAACCGATGATAACAATATACTGCTTGGTATTGTAACCATAGATGATATGCTTTGGGTGGCCAACGAAGAGTTCAGCGAAGACATACAAAAGATTGGTGGTACCGAGGCATTGGATGAACCTTACCTGGATACACCGTTATTCAAACTGGTGCGCAAACGTGCCGGCTGGCTTATTGTATTATTTCTCGGCGAATTATTAACGGCAACTGCCATGGCGCGCTATAACGATGAAATTGCCAAGGCCACCGTTCTGGCTATGTTTATTCCCCTTATTATGAGTAGCGGCGGCAACAGCGGTTCACAGGCTTCTACGCTTATTATTCAGGCTATGGCCGTGGGCGATGTAGGGCTGTCTGATTGGTGGCGTGTAATGCGCCGCGAAATTTTAAGCGGTCTTTTACTGGGCAGTATTTTAGGTGTTATTGGCTTTATAAGAATTTTCTTATGGCACATGCTTATGGTAAATGGTGTTATTGAAGATTTATATGGCGAACACTGGTTATTAATTGCCATAAGTGTAGGCATATCTTTAATTGGAGTCGTCTTGTGGGGCACATTAAGCGGCTCCATGCTGCCCATTGCCTTAAAGAAGTTTGGCGCCGATCCTGCTGTGTCATCCGCGCCGTTTGTAGCAACGCTGGTTGATGTTACCGGCATTGTTATTTATTTTTCCATTGCTTATATGTTCCTGCAGGGGATATTATTGTAAAAGGAAATTTATATCTGTCAACAGTTGATACTTCATGGCAGCAAATTGCTGAACCGTGATTTGCAGGATTAATGGATTTACCTTGTTTATCATCTGACGCTTTAAATGCCGGCTGCCGATGCGGTCAGACGCTTAAAAGCGTCAGACATAATAAAGTTCTGCGCCTTGTTAATCTTGTTACTAACAAGAGGTTCTATAAACGCCCACATTATCATTCCTGATTGAATTCGTTGGTTGCAAGGTCAATACAGCCCTGGTTGGATCATCCTAACACAATTGCTTTTGAATATCTGGTTTTTGAATGGTTTTATTATATTGGTAGCCAAATTTTAAAATTATAAACAGAAAAACATCATGACCAGTATCAAAATTCTCTTATTAAGTTTAGTATTTATGGTATTTATAAGTTGCAAAACGAGTCAAATGAAACAATCATCTATGCCAATAACCGGAATGTTTAAAGTGTCAATACTTTATCCAAATGGAGAAGATAAAAAATTTGATATGGATTATTATGAAAAGAATCATATGCCAATGGTAGCGGGTTTTTAGGGAAGAATTTAAGATTTTACGAAATTGATAAAGGGGTGGCCGGCAGAGCATCAAATGATAAAGCACCTTTTGTGGCTGTAGGTTATTTTTTCATTGATGATGTTGCTGAATATAATAGGGCAATTGCACAAAACTTAGATACCATCCGTACGGATATTCAAAAATATACAAACATCCAGCCTGTCATTCAAATAAGTAAAATAAAATATGTAGGATACAATAAGGCAAGTAAAGAATAGAAATAAGATTTTGATTAACCGGAACTTCTTTATTTAATATTATTGCAACATGCAAATAGTATTGACAGGTTACGGTAGAACGGGCAGGCTATTTAATAAGCAATAGCAAAAGAAAATAGCGATGAAATTGTTTTAAAAATTAAACAGTCCGCAATCAAATTTTTTTCATGCATTCTGTCTTATTGCTTCAATTTCATCCGCTTCTTTTATAAGATGCTTTCCAAGCTTCTGAGCGCCCTCATCAGTAATAAGGTAATTATCTTCTATGCGAATGCCGGTAAAATTCCTGTATTGTTCAACCACATCGTAATTAATAAAATCGCGCAGTTTATTTTCAGCCTTCCAGCGATCAATTAACTCCGGTATAAAATAAAGGCCGGGCTCAACGGTTAATACAAAACCGGGCTTTAATTGTTTTGCAAGCCGCAGCGATTTCCAGCCAAACTCCGTGCTTTTTTTAAGTGTGTCTGTATAGCCAACATATTGCTCGCCGAGGTCTTCCATATCATGTACATCCAAACCCATCATGTGCCCAACACCGCATTGAAAAAATAAAGTGTGCACGCCTGCATGCACGGCTTCTTCAGCATCTCCTTTCACAAGGCCTAACTGTTTTAAACCTTCCAGTAATTTAATACTTGCCTGCCTGTGAATTTCCCAGTACTCAATGCCAGGCTTCAATAAAGTACTTGCATGGTTTAGAGAAGCTAATACCACGTTGTATAAATCTTTTTGCCTTGTTGTAAAAGTTTTGCCGGCAGGGAAAGTGCGGGTAAGATCGCCGGCATAATGCATTATATTTTCGGCGCCTGCATCAATTAAAACCATATCGCCATCTTTCAACTGGTTGCCGTGATAATGATTGTGCAATGTTTGGCCATTAATAGTCAGGATGATGGGATAAGACAATCGTCCGTTATTTGCTAACGCTATTTCTTCCACTTTTGCAGCCACTTCATATTCCATCATGCCCGGCTTTGCAAGTTGCATAGCAGCGAGATGCATATCTGCACTGATGGATACTGCATGGTTTAATTGTTCCACTTCGCAGGCTTCCTTGCGCTCCCTTTGTGCAATAACAGATTTAATAAGTTTTAATGAAGCTGATTGAGATACTGCATGCACATTTACGCCAAGCCATTGAGACAATTTTATTTTATTCTCTGCACGATAGGGTGGAAGTATATGTATGGTTTGATGTTTGGATTTGGCGTTTTGTATAACGGTTTCAATATTGTGATAACGTTGTGTTGATGCAATGCCAACTGCTGCTGCAAGCGCTGTTATTGAAGGCAAAGTTCCGGTCCAGATGATGTCATCCATGCTTACATCATTACCGAATATAATTTCGTTGCCGTTGTCAATATCAATAACAGCAGCCAGCATAGGAATATCCAAACCAAAATAATAAAGGAACGTACTATCCTGCCTGAAGGGAAAACAATTATCCGCATAATTCATTGGGCTGTCTTCATTACCCAATAAAACAATAAGGCCGCCGCCCACATTTTCTGCGAGGCGTTTTCTTCTGCTGATATAAACTTCTTTCGGGAAAAGATTGTTGTTCATGCCTGCAAGTTACCATCATTTCATAACTCATTCCACTATCCATTCATGCACGCCGCTGGCATCGTTTTTTGGCAATTGAATCACCAATCGCAATGCTGTTGTGGTTACAGGTTTAAATTCAACTGTATTGTAC
>JAEWBD010000431.1 GCA_023391315.1 Bacteroidota bacterium
GAATAAGGTACATCATTGCCATCAGTAACATCGGTATAAGCATGGCCGTCTGCTCCAAAGCCATCATCAAAACTGCCATCAATATTATATCTTGTAATAACAAATTGATCCCTAAATCCTGCACCTATCCGCCATTGGTGGCCAGCTGTAACTATTTTTCCGTCAGCTTGTATTTTCACTGCGGTTAATTCATAACCCTTCTTATCAATAATATAACCATTGCTGCCAAAGCCCTTATCCAAACTGCCATTTGCATTTAAACGCAATAACAACATATTAAAACCTAATTCAAGATTATAAGATATTGCACCGGCAATAACTATTTTCCCATCATCCTGCACGGCCAGGGCATATTTTACAATAAACCCGCCCATATCTATTATAGATATGCCATTGATACCAAATAAAGAATCAGGGGCACCATCTTCTTTTAATTTAACAGTTATAACTTTAGAATCAACAACACCTCCAGTAGTAATAATTTTATTATCAGGCAAAATGCTTATAGCAGTTGCTGTGCCATTAATATTATTCAATTCCGTTTTTCCATTCGTTCCAAAGCTGCTGTCAATAAAACCACCGTCTGTAAACCTGGCTATGGCATACATTGCATCATCTCCAATGCCCCCTGCCACTAAAATTTTTTTGTCGGTTTGCAACGCCATTGCAAAACAAGTTATATAATTGGGTATATGCACCTTGCCGCTGTCGTTAAAACTTTTATCCAATGTGCCCGGCTGGCTGTATATGGCGCTCATCGCCTGCAATAAAAAGAGAAAAGTAAATGCTGTTTTCATAAAATGGTTTTTACTGTTAAAAGGTAAAATAGCAATCATCGCCCGACATTCCGTCTGTATTAAACTGTTCACATTTTTTTCGTTTGTTACAGGAATCTTCAAATACATTATGAATAAAAGGGGCTGTGTTTACGTGATTGTTTAAATAGGTGGCAGTACCGGAAAGTATAGCCTGGAAAAAAGTAGCGGTTCTCGCCACTATGTAGGTCATAACATTGCTGCCTGATAAAGGTGGGCTTCCTACCGGTACCAAAATGCCATAGTTAGAATTTGGCATATTAATGCCATGATCTGCATCTGAGTCTAAGTAAAGTTCACGAAAGACATTAAAAGGCGTTAATACCCGGTCAAAAAGCGCTTTCGATCCGTAGGTTCTAAGGGTACTATTGGGCTGGGTTTTAAAAGATGGGGTTAATAGACAATTTTTTTCAGTTACAAAAGCGGAATGCCCTGTTGCTGGAGGGGTTATTACATCATCAAACAAATAATTAATTGTACCATCCGACTCTCCATGAAAGGAAATTACCGGCCTGAGCGTTACGTCGGCAAAGAAGCTCATTTCTGTATTATTAGTATATACATCCTCTGGTAAAGTAATACTTCCCCACATGTTGCAGACGCCCTTAATTTTATTTAGGTAGTTTATAGTGCTTTCACCATAATAATAATCTGCATTAATAGGGCCTAAGGCATTTTCAATTGTAGAGGAACCAGAATATGGAAAAATAGGATTAATATGTGCCATCTGGTTAGGGAAAAATACGGCGCTTAGCATGGCTACACTTCCGGCACTGCTACCAGCTAAGAATATGGTGTTGGGATTAAATTTATAGGCATTATTCATATTGGAATTGTCTTTTATAATGCTCCTGATAGCTCCACGCACATCCTGGAAAGCGCGGTATAAACCAAGCTCCTGCTGAACACTTGACCTACCAGTAGGCACTAAATTGTCTATTTTTATCCCCTGCCTGTAGCCAATATTAAAAGTTACAAAACCTCGTTTCGCAAATTCCCTGCAATAGTTTACGGCGCCGCCTGTAGTGCGGTTACTACAATCTGAATAACCACCTCCATGAGCATATATCACAGCGGGTAAAGCGGGACAGGTTTCAAAATCATAACCAGCAGGATAAAAAACGTCGTACTTCAATTCGCATCGTCAGTAAGGCATTCTGTAATGCCACTAGGATTTATACAGCCATTATTTTCATTGTTATATTTTACATCACCGGGAGAAGTACCGTTTCCATAGGACTTATTTGCAACTATGGTAACTGAACTAAACGGAGGGTTATTTACACTTGCAAGGTCATAGTTACAAAAACCTTCAGGACAGGAAGGCAGATAATAATTAGAAAAAGCCTTGTGTTTTAATAATGCACCCGCACCAATTAATAAGCAGGTACTTTTAAGGAATTGTTTTCGTGATTGCAACATAAGCGCTAGGATTAAAGTTGATTGCAACAGTTAGTAACATAAAGCTATTGAAATAAAATATACCTATCCAATAATTTTTGTCTAAGGCGAATAAGCACCACTCCTGGCTTGTTGAAAAATATCAGAGGTAAAATATTTCCGCATTCTTCTTTATTTTGAATTAACAGCCGCAGGCGTTGTCTAGCAACAGATCAATTGTAAAACATAAATCAGCAGTATCTCTTCAACCTGTAAGCCGCAATATTCATTTAAGAATAATTTATTCAGTGCATCAGTAAATATAACCCCGGCTTTATTTTTGAAAGCAGATACCTGTTTCAATCGAAGGTGCCTTAAATTTTCACAGACTAGCAAACTACTTTAAAACCCTGTCATGCAAACGAAATCCAAAGAGAAAAACATATATGAAAACCTGCTCGCTGCTGGCTTTACAAAAAGCGAGATAGATTCAACGCTTTATAAATTTCTGCAAGCAGAAATTGAACAAAGAAAAATATATAGAAAGCTTTCAGCCGCTGGTAAAGTGTTGTGGCATGTAAAAAACCTGCCGTTATGGATCAGGCATTTTCACCAGCGGTTAAAACAAATCCTGCTAAAGCATTAAGCTATGAAAAACTAAACATGTATTAAGATATATATCTGCCGCAGGTATTTCAATGATAAATGCTGGTTAAATAAAGACAGGGAAAGTAGAAACAATCCCTGCAATTGTCTAAAC
>JAEWBD010000015.1 GCA_023391315.1 Bacteroidota bacterium
GTGCAGGATCCTGAATCGGCAGAGGTAGATTTCATGCCGCAGCAGGCGTTGGGGCAAATGAAACCTGATAAAATTTTAAACAGCGCAGAGATTGCAGCGTTCCTGGAACAAATGTTTCAATAAAAGAATATTGTATTAACGACAATTCAAACAATTTCAATAACAGAATATTTATGAACATAGGTTTTATCGGCTTGGGCCATCTCGGCACGCCTATAGCAGAAAATCTGCTTGAACATTATACCGGCATCATGGTATATAACCGCACCATTTCAAAAGCAAAATTGCTGGAAGAAAAAGGCGCCGTTGTTTGCGAAAGCGTTAAGCAGTTGGCCTCTGCATGCGACATTGTATTTACCATTGTTTCAAACGATGATGCATTGAAACAAATAACAGATTGGGAAGATGGTATTGCCGCCAATTTAAAACCCGGCGGTATTCATATTTCCATGAGCACCGTTTTGCCGGCAACCAGCGATGAATTGTTTAAACTTCATCAGCAGTATGAAAATCATTATATCGCATGCCCTGTTTCAGGCAGGCCGGATGCCGCAAAGAATAAGCAATTAAATTTTATGATTTCCGGGGACAGTGAAATTATTGATACAATAAAGCCATTGTTGAATAATGCAGGTGCTGTTGCTATATGGGAATATGGCACGGCGCCGGGCGCTTCCAATGTGGCAAAGCTTTGTACAAACTATATGATCCTGGGCGCCATTCAATCTATGAGCGAAGGCATTAACCTGGCAAGAAAAAGCGGTATTGACGAGACAGCCTGGATGAAGATGATGACCACAACGCTTTTTAATTGCGGCATCTATATAAACTACGGTGATATTATATTAAAAGATAAGTTCCATCCTGTTGCTTTCACCCTTGAACTGGGTTTAAAAGATGCAACGCTTATTAATCAACAGGCAGAAACCGTTGGTGCATCTATGCCTTTGGCAGCATTGGCTAAGAAAGAATTTGAGGAATTATTAAAAGATGGGTTCGGCGATTTTGACTGGAGCGCATTGGCTTTAAGTGTAAAATAATATTGTCAATAAAAAAGCAAATCATAATAAGACCGTACACTCAATTTTATAACTGATTTCAAGAAACTCTAATAATCATATTTATCTTTCCACTTGCTTTTTAAATATTTTCTCAGTTCTTCTTCCCTCGCATTTTGGCCTGGTTCAAAAAACTTTGTTCCTGCAATCTCTTTCGGCAAATATTCCTGTTCTTCAAAATTGCCTTCATAGGAATGGCTGTATTTATAACCTTTGCCATAATTCATGTCTTTCATTAAACGAGTTGGTGCATTGCGGATGTGTAAAGGCACTGATAAATCGCCATATTGTTTTACAGCCGATGATGCAGCGCCAATGGCAGTGGTGGCCGAATTGCTTTTGGGTGATGAAGCGAGGTAAATGGTACATTGCGATAAAATAAGCTGCGACTCAGGCCAGCCTATTTTATTTACCGCATCAAAGGTTGCATTCGCCAATAACAACGCATTTGGATTGGCATTGCCAACATCTTCGCTGGCAAGTATTAATAATCTTCTTGCAATAAATTTTACATCTTCTCCCCCTTCAATCATTCGCGCCAGCCAATACACGGCTGCATTGGGGTCGCTGCCCCGGATACTTTTTATAAAAGCTGAAATAATATCATAATGCTGCTCGCCCTGTTTATCATATAAAGCAATACGTTTTTGTGCAACATTCATCACCAGCTCATCTGTAATTGCAACTACTTTTTTGCCGGATGCAGTAACAACAAGCTCAAACAAATTCAGCAATTTTCTTGCATCGCCGCCGCTTATATTTATTAATGCTGCTGTTTCTTTCAGATCAATTTTATATTGCTTTAATACTTCATCTTTTTGCATGGCATTATGCAGAAGATGTATCAAATCATTTTCATCAAGCGGTTTTAAAACATATACCTGGCAACGGCTTAACAAAGCTGATATAACTTCAAAAGATGGGTTTTCGGTGGTGGCGCCGATTAATGTGATGATGCCTTTTTCAACAGCACCCAGCAATGCATCCTGCTGGCTTTTATTGAAGCGGTGAATTTCATCAATAAATAAAACAGCATTCGTTTCGTGTTTGGCTTTTTCAATTACTTCACGCACATCTTTTACACCGCTGCTAATGGCGCTTAACTGGTGAAAAGGAAGATGTAAAGTATGTGCAATAATATTGGCGATAGTTGTTTTGCCGCTCCCGGGCGGGCCCCAGAATATCATGGAAGGGATATTATTATTTTCGATAGCTGTGCGCAATATGCTGCCTTTGCCCACAAGATGTTGCTGCCCTGCAAGGTCTTCCAGTTTTGTTGGCCGCATGCGTTCAGATAAAGGAGCCATAATTATTTACGATTTACAATTGTTGATTTACGATTTTGCGAAGTACGCAATTAGTTATAATTGAGTTTAATAAATTTTGCCACAGGTGCGCAGATAATTATACATATAAATTGTATCTTAATTTTCATCTGTGCACCTGTGGCAAAAAAATAACATACATTTCCATAAAAATTAATCAACACCTAAAAAATAACCCTATGGATTTTCCTTTAAAAGAAGAAACGTATAAAATTATTGGTCTGTGCATGGAAGTGCATAATAATCTTGGTTCAGGTTTTCTGGAAATTGTTTATAAAGATGCGTTGGAGTTTGAGTTTAATAATGAACTAATGGATTACGAACGCGAAAAAGAATATGCTGTAAATTATAAAGGCATTATTCTTCCGCATAAATTTTACGCAGATTTTATAGTGTTTGATAAAATAATTCTTGAAGTGAAAGGCAAAAATGGTATTGCAAATGAAGATATTGCTATGGCAATTAATTATCTAAAAGTATCGGGCAATAAAATAGCGCTGATTGTAAATTTTGGAGAGGCAAAATTGAATTATAAAAGAATTATTCTATAACTACTGCCACAGATGCACAGATAATATTGCAACAAATTCATCTGTGCATTTGTAAATATTATCAAATCGCTTATTCAAACCTTATCTTCCCGCCAAATAATCCACCCAGGCCAACACGCACAGCAACCTGCCCGTTTTTCCCATTCAGATAAGAACCAACTACATCCACACGAAACAGCTTGAATATATTTTCAAGCCCGCCGAATACTTCAACGTAATTGTTATTGCCGTTTACATAAAACGCATTGGTGCCGGCAACAAGGTTCCAGTTCAATCTTTTAAAGAAGGGAATTTTATTTGTCAATAATCCATTGAAATGATGCTCGGCATGCAGCGTTGTATAAAAAGAAGCCGTAGTGCTGTTGGCATAATATGGGGCAATTTGAAAACTGTATAAATAGCGGCTTGCAAATATCAGCTGGTTGCCGTTGAAGTGCCGGTAATCCTGAATAAAAACTGATTTATCATTCAAAAATCCGCCAACATCAATGCGGTAATTTAACTGGCCGGCCAGCTTAAGGTTCATATCATCGGTTACTGAGAAATTCCATTTGTCAAAATTAACATCGCTGCCAAAAATTTTATTGAAACCTTTTTGATAAGCGAGTGTAAACGTTGGATATTTTGAACCCAGCGGCACACGGTAATTGGGAAACTGCACATACTTCTGTCCCGGCTGATACGATAAAGTTATGCCGGCAATTACAGCCTGGTGCCGCACAAACTGGCTATCCATTTTTTCGTATGGATAATTGGGCGTGAATTTTTTGTTACCGTATTTTATAATGGAAAAATCTGTTGTATTATCAAGCGGCATACGGTCTTCATACAATAAATCCGCTGTGTATTTTAAGCCTGATTGCGAAGTACCGTAATAATCAAACTGCAAAAATTTGTTCTCATAAATCTTCATGTAATTATGATTAAAGAACAGTGTATATATACTATTGAATAAGGGGCTGATAGGATTGCCTTTATTAAACTGGCTGATACGCCTGCCACCACTCAGCGAAAAATTATTTGAACGAAATGAAGATGCATCATCACCTGCATCATTAGTTATGCCACGCCAGTTGGTGCGGCCATGATAATTGAGTGTTGCATATGCATTAAAATGCTCATTGCTGAAACCATATCGCACATGCGGTGTAAAACTCAGCTCTCTGTTAACGGATGGAAAACCCCGGCTGAATGTGGCTTCACCGTTCAGCACCAAGCCCTCAACCGTATTATATTGTACCTGCTTTAATAAAGGCTGCCATTGAATGGTTGTATAATTTTTGGGATTATAATTTGATCGGCTGAAGCCATTCCACAAAACATTCATCATGCTTATTTTGCCCTGCATGCGGCGCAGCGAATCGCGGTATCGTTTTGTAAAAGAAGAATCGCGCTGGTAGCGGTAAATACTGTCTTTAACCTTATAGTCTTTCATTTCTTCCAGCTCAAGGGGCACGGGCCGCACGGAATCCCAGTAGGCAGTTGTTTTCTTGTTCACGCCCGTATCAAACTGCATAATGATGTTATTGAAAAACTTCTTTTTAAATGTTGGCGTAACATCGTAATTGTTGTACACATTTAAGAAATTACCCACAGCATCAATTCCAAGTTTTTTAAAGGTGAAATAAAGCACCTGGTTTTTGGTGCGCCATATATTTTTTGTTACGGGAAAATGTAGCTGTGTTATTTTAACCGTGTCCAATATTTCAAGCTGCGATTCTTTGGTAAGCATTAAATCAACACTGTAAATGCGCCAGTCATTTTCTGTTATTTCAATGGTGCCGGAAAACAGGGGTTCATACTTCCTGCGCGGCATTACCTGAATGCGGTTGATCTCACGCCCGTCTTCAAAAAAAGAACCGAGGAAATGATATTTATAAAAATTCAAAGCGCCGTCTGCAATGGGGCATATATAACCACGCGGTGCAAACTGGCCACCCATTATCTGCACATTATTGGTATAAAAATCTATGAACGCTGGTATGGTAAATCCAAAACCATTGGAGCCGCTTTCCCTTCCTGAAAGCACTTCCAGCTTCACTTTATCCGGTTTTTTAAAAGCTATTTTGGTAAGCGATTCAGACAAATAAATCACGCCTTTCCCTGCAGAGTCAACACCCATCTGCTTCCAGTCGGCGCTGTCAATTTTCTGCCCGAGGATTTTACGCGGCAAGGCCCTTGTTTTGATTAGTGTTTTTATATAGGCTTCGCAGGTAAAGGAGTCCAGCGCATCATGATACGCCTGCCGCTTTTTTATGGCATGGCGGATAATAGCATAGGCAGGATCTTCACCGTTTGATGAAACCACCACATCTTTTAACTGCAGTTGCGAAGGCTTCAGCATAAAATCAAGCTGCATGCCGGCATCGGTTACATGCACTTTCTTTTCCTGTTTGGCAAAACCAACATATTGCACAACGATCGTGTAATCTCCCGCAGCCAGTTCAAGTGAATAATGCCCCTGTTGATTGGCAGTTGTGCCGCTTCCTTTTTCTATTATGGAAACAGAGGCATAAGGCAATGCATTGCCTTTGTCATCTATAATGGTGCCCGTAATTCTCCCTGCAAAAGCGGCTGTTGAAAAAAGTATAAATAAGAAGGGTAAAATTTTTTGCATAATCAGTAAAACGAAACTAAAAATTCAAAACATCTGCAATAGCACAGCCATCAACATTAACATATAATTTTATAACCTGCCCTGCATGTTTTATTGATTAATAATTTTATGTTATCAGCCAATAAAGTATGGCATCCCTGCCTGAACTGCATCACGCAGGCAGGGCCTGTTGCGTCGCACACTTCGGCTGTATAAATGCTATTCAGCTTTTAGATAGATTTGTATATGCAGATGCTTATAAAAAATATTGGCTGCCTTGTAAATGTGCGTGAAGAAAATATATTGCTTCATGGCAACAATTTATCCAATCTTCCCTGTATAAAAAACGCGTACTTAATTATTGAAGACGGAAAGATAAAAGGCTATGGAAAAATGGAGAACCTGCCTTCAATTACCACGCACCTATCATCACCCACAATAAATGACGCTCACGGCGCTTACATACTCCCCTGCTGGTGCGATAGCCACACACACCTGGTTTTTGCAGCCAGCCGCGAAGAAGAATTTATTGATAAAATAAAAGGATTAAGTTATGCAGAAATCGCTGCAAAGGGCGGCGGCATTTTAAACTCTGCAAATAAATTAAGCAGCATGAGTGAAGATGCGTTATTTAATGCAGCCCTGCAAAAATTGCATGAAGTAATAGCGCTTGGCACCGGCGCTATTGAAATAAAGAGCGGTTATGGTTTAAGCGTTGAATCCGAATTGAAAATGCTGCGTGTCATTCAGCGGTTGAAGGCGCTTGATTTAATACCGGTTAAAGCCAGCTTTTTAGGGGCGCATGCTTATCCGTTGGAATATAAAAACAATCATGAAGGATATATAAAACTGGTCATTGATGAAATGCTGCCCAACATTGCCAAAGAAAAGCTTGCAGATTTTATTGATGTGTTTTGCGAAGATGGGTTTTTTTCTGCTGAAGAAACAAAACGCATCTGTGA
>JAEWBD010000040.1 GCA_023391315.1 Bacteroidota bacterium
ATATTAGCCCTTGCCCTTGTTGTATCTTTTTCGTTGCGTGTGGCCATGAATGACGGGCACATGGTGCCACCTGATAAATGCGTTTTTCGGCAATCGCCGCTGCCATTGCATTGTTCTGCATGCTGCAATACATCCTGGTTGTAAAAACGAAACAACGTTTTAAACTTTGGTGTTTGCTGCCCCGGCGTATACCGCAGCATCGTGTTCATGGAAGGTGTATCAACAATCTTATCCGGGTTAAAAATATTTTGCGGGTCCCAGGCTTGTTTTATCTGCCGCAATAACTGGTAGTTTTTTTCACCCACCATTTGTTTTATAAATTCGCCACGTAATCTTCCATCGCCATGCTCGCCGCTTAAGGAACCCTGGTATTTTTTTACAAGCGTGGCTATTTCTTCGGCAATTGTCCTGAACAACCGGTTGCCTTCTTCTGTTTTTAAATTAATGATGGGCCGTAAATGAATTTCGCCGCTGCCTGCATGCGCATAGTGCACAGAATACAGGTCATATTTTTTTAGGATAACATTGAACTCTTCAATAAAAGCGGGCAGGTCATTTACGTCAACCGCGGTGTCTTCAATAACCGGTACGGCTTTATCATCGCCGGGCAGGTTGCTTAATAAACCTAGCCCAGCTTTACGCAGGTTCCATATCTTTTTTGTATCCTCGCCAAACAACAAAGGAAAATGATAACCGAGATTTGCTGTACGCATATCGGCTTCCACCTGTTTTGCAATGACCTCAATTTCTGCCCTTGTATCTTTTTTAAATTCAATTACGAGAATAGCGCCCGGATCGCCCTGCACAAAAAAACGGTTCTTTCTTTGCTCGATATTATCCTTTGTACATTCTAAAATAAAATGATCGATGAGTTCACTTGCTGTGGGATGATATTGTAAAGCGATAAGGTTTGCCCGCAGCGATTCATCCACATTATTAAAATGCACGCAAAGCAGGCCCGTTTCTTTTGGCGGCAGCGGAACAACATTCAGTTTTATTTCAGTGATGAAGGCAAGCGTTCCTTCAGAACCGGCAATGAGTTTGCAGAAATTAAAATCCGGTTCGCCTGCAGTGAAAGGCGCTGTATCCAATAACACATCAACTGCATAACCCGTATTTCTTCTTTCAATACTTTTCTTCGGAAATTCTTTTCTTATCTCCTGCTGGTTTTCATAATTGCTTAATAAGCTGCGGATGTTTTTATAGATGTTTGCTTCAAGGGTTTCGCCTTCGCATTTTGCATGAAATTCATCAATGTTTAATGCTTTAAACTCCGCTTCGCTGCCATCGCTTAAAAAAGCTTTTACTTCCAGCAAATGCTCGCGGGTGCTTCTGTAAACAAGAGAGTTAGAGCCGCAGGAATTATTGCCCACCATGCCGCCCATCATGGCGCGGTTGGCGGTTGAAGTTTCAGGCCCGAATAAAAAACCATGTGGTTTTAAAAACATGTTAAGCTCATCGCGTATAACGCCGGGCTGTACACGCACCCATCTTTCTGCCGGATTTAATTCAAGAATTTTTGTAAAATTTTTTGACACATCCACAATAATCCCGTTACCCACCACCTGCCCGGCAAGTGATGTTCCGGCAGTTCTTGGAATTAATGAAGTTTTATTATCGCGGGCAAAGGCAATCAGTTTTTTTATATCTTCTTTGGTTTTGGGGATAGCAACTGCCAACGGCATTTCGCGGTACGCCGACGCATCGGTAGCGTATAGAATGCGCATTGTTTTATCTGTATAAAATTCACCATCCAGACTTTGGGCTAACTGCTGCAATTGCTCTTTCATTTACTTGCACCTCTTTTAACGAGGCTGCAAATTTAAGTTGTATGAAGTTTAAAAGTTCACAAGATTGCGGGCAGTTGCTTTAATGCCTGCCGGCTGATTGAATCAAATGAGTTTAAGAGTTTATGAGGTCACAGATTGTTTAATAGCTTCAACCAGTTTTGCCCAACTGTATTTCTTTTTCTCTTCTTTTAAATAAGGTAAAAAGTGTGTTTCACCAAGCGCATAAAGCTGTTTAATTTTTTGTGCAATGCTTTCAGCATTGGGCTCTGCAATTAAACCAACCTTTTCATCAGGCACAAGATCCGGCAGGCCGCCCACATTGGTAACGAGCATTGGTTTTTCAAAATGATAGGCTAAAGGCGTAACGCCGCTTTGCGTGGCATTCCGGTATGGCTGGATAACAAAATCGGCGGCGCTTAAGTAATATTTCACTTCACTGTCGGCTATAAAATTTGTTCTTAAAATTACCAGCGATTGAAGATTGTTTTGTTCGATAATATCATCATATAATTTGCGGTCTTTGTAAAACTCACCGGCAACGAGCAGTTTGGGAATTGCTGATGGCTGATTGCTGACTGCTGACTGCTTTAGCAACGCCATGGCTTCCAGCAAAATATCAAGGCCTTTGTATTCACGTATAAAGCCGAAGAATAAAATAATCCGGTCATCAACATTTAAATTCAAATGCTTTCGCGCTTCAGCTTTATCAATCCTATCACCAAAATTATCATACAAGGGGTGCACGAGTTTTTGTGCAGGTTTATTAGTGAATAAGCGCAGGTCATTCATCACTCTATCACTCATTGTAATAAAAGCATCGACCGGTTTTATAAAGTAAGAAGTGAATTGTTTATCGCCCACACGTTTTTCATGCGGCAAAATATTATCGGCAATACAAATGATTTTGGTATGATGATTTTTTTTTGCAACGCGTAAAATAGTTCCAAGACATGGCCCCATAAAAGGCAGCCAGTAACGCACAACGATAATATCGGGCCGCAATTTTTTTAGTTCATGACCAATCTTAATCCAGTTAAAAGGATTGATTGAATTGATACCTACTTTAATATTCAAATCTGTTGGCGCCGGCTCATTTGAATACTGAGAAGTGCCTGGAAAAAGAAATGAAGGATATTGTAAAGAGAATGTATATATGGTGACGTTGTCATGCTGGTATTGAAATTCCCTTGCCAGCCTTTCGTTAAAAGATGCAAGCCCGCCGCCACGCAACGGGTAAGCCGGCCCTATGATAACTATAGATAGCATTAATTAAACCCTGCTTTCTTTTCAATAAGGTAATTGTTCCTGTCGGTTGCATTGCGCACCACCAGCTCTGCAATAAAACCGGTAAGGAACAATTGCATACCGATGATCATAACAGCTAATGCAATATAGAAAAGCGCTTTATTGGTAATGCCATAATTTGCATCAACAATTTTGGCAATGATGAGGTAAAGGCTGCTGAAAAAACCAATAATAAAAAAGAAAGTGCCATAT
>JAEWBD010000046.1 GCA_023391315.1 Bacteroidota bacterium
GTTGTATGTGAAAACGAAAGAAGGCTGCGCTTCTGATACGGCAACAAAAACTTTTACAGTATTAAAAGCGCCGGAAATAGATTTTGAAAAAGAAGACGCTTGTAAAAATACACCTGTGAATTTTACATCCGAAAACTTAACACCATCTACTCCTATCAATAGCTGGTACTGGGATTTTAATGATAACAATTTTTCATCGGCGCCATCTGTACAACATAAGTTTGCCGATACCGGTACTTATAATGTATCGCTTATAGCGCAGGCTGCTAACGGATGCATTACAGATACCATCACAAAACCTGTGATCATTTACGGAACGGATGCTTATGCAGGAAGGGATTCAACTATTTTACAAGGTTATCCTTATCAATTGCAGGCAAGTGGCGGCATTAATTATAGCTGGTCGCCGCCAACAGGACTTGACAATCCAAACATAGCCAACCCCATTGCTATGCTGGATAATGATATTACGTATATTCTTACGGCTTCAACAGATGTGGGCTGCGCCACAACAGACACTTTGCACCTGCGTGTGGTTAAAGGCCCGGAAATTTATGTGCCCACAGCTTTTACACCAAATGGGGATGGAAGAAATGATCTTTTTAATATAATACCGGCAGGCATAACTGAAATCATGTTTTTCAAAATTCTAAACCGCTGGGGCCAGGTTATCTATTCATCAAAAAATACATCCCGCGGATGGGATGGAACACGGAACGGAACACCTCAACCTTCCGGCACCTATGTGTGGATGGTTGAAGGCAAAACAAGCACCGGATCAGTTTTAAAAAAACAGGGAACGCTCGTTTTAATACGTTAGATATTTTTCAGAAGTGATTCAAATAATATCGCACAGAGAATACCGGGCTAACAGAGATACTTCTCTATACAAAAACTTGGTAGTTTAATCCTTCCATCCAAAGTTTACATTCATTTCAATATCGGGATGAATGCTTTTGGCTACGGGGCAGGTGAGCGCCGCACGTTCCAGAATTGTTTTTTCTTTATCATCTAATGTAAGTGATGCAGGAAAATCAAAATGAACATCAATGCCGCCAACACGCCTTGGCTCGGCTTTCATATTTTTCTGAATGCTTACTTCCGTTCCTTCCAGCGAAATATTCATATCCCTTGCCTTAATACCCATGATGGTAAGCATGCAGCTACCCAGAGAAGTAGCAAGTAAATCGGTGGGCGAAAATCTTTCGCCTTTACCCTGGTTATCGGTTGGCGCATCTGTTTCAATTATAGTATTACTTTGCAGGTGTTTTGCTTCTGTTCTTAACGAGCCTTTATAAATTATTTCAGATGTCATTACACAATATTTATTATAAATTTACGATTATCAATTTACACATGTACCGCAAGATAATTTTGTTTTCACTCTGCTTTATTGTTACAGGACAAATTTTTGCGCAGCAGCAAGAAAAAAAAGCAGAAAGCGAAAAAGATATTAAAAGACAGGAACGCAGGCAGCACATAGCAGACCTTATTAAACGCGAAGAAGAAGGTGCATTAATTTATAATAAGCAATCTCTTTTTGGCTTTAAGCTGAATACGGATGGATGGACTGCCATATATGAACACGGCAAATACAAAACCATTAATACAACCAATACCTGGTTTGTTGAAATAGGTGAACGCAAAAGCCACAAGGAAGAAAGAATAACACCTTCCGACCCCTATACCGGTTACCCGGTTGGTAATTCTTTTATTTATGGTAAGCGAAATGTTTTTTATAATGTAAATATTGGCATTGGGCAGCAAAGGCTTATTGGCGGCAAAGGCACCAAAAATGGCGTGGCTGTTTCCGCTATTTATGGCGGCGGTTTTTCTGCAGGTTTATTAAAGCCCTATTACGTAACGGTGTATGATCCCAATACCGGTGAAACGCAGGATGTAAAATACCAGGGGCCTTCCGATACGGTATTCCTTAACTATCCTATTTCCGGTGCAGGCTTAACAAAAGGCTTTGGTGAAATGAAATTTGTGCCAGGCCTGGTGGCACATGCAGGCCTGCGCTTTGATTATGGCCGGTATAATGAATTATTATCAGCGCTTGAAATTGGTGTAAGCGCAGAATTTTATACGAAAAACATGCCTATTATGGTTGATGCCGAGCCAAAGAAATTTTTCTTCAATGCCTATATAGCCATTGAATTCGGATTCCGAAAATAATATGTAGCCTTAAGTAATCGTGAATTGTCAGTAGTGGGTTGTGAGTGATAAAAGCAAGAACCCTGTATTTACTGACAACTCACCACTCACTATATTAACTTCGTATTACCGTTAAGGTATCAGCGGCTTATTTCTTTATCTTCTTCCTGTACACAAATTCAATCAGTGTTGAAATTTTTCCAAACGGTGTATCGTCTGGCGAGAAAATGGTAGAAAGCACCTGCGCAGCTATTGAAGTAGCGCTTTCCCAGAACTTGCCATGCAGGCCCGAAAAATACGTTTGCAGGTTTTTGACAGTAGTAAGCAAATCAGGCGTTTCAATATCCTGCGAAAGCTTAAATCCATCACTTACTTTATTTAAACCTCCAGCTAATTTCTCCTTTGATATATTAGGAAATTTTTTCTGAATAAGCTCAAATAATTCTTCCGGTGTTGCTTCTAAATTCTGGCTTATAACATTTATTATGCCTGAGCCATCAAGCAACGCATCCTGTACAGTAGGTTCTAATTTTTTCCATGCTTTTTCTGCAGCATTGAATAAATCGGCGAAAATGTGAAGGAAATCAAAGAATGCCATAGTAGGTGTTTTAATTGTTAGCAATAAGATGGTATTTGGACGGTGAATCCTTACTAAAAGTAAACATAAAAAAGTTTATTTTGATATTTTAAATTCACCGGTTTGAGCAGATGGATAGAGCCCTGAAGAATTTGGCCGCTGCGGTTATACCACTAATAAATTGTTTGTTATGCTGAACAGAATATTTGTTTTACTGGTTTTTACTTTGCTCACCTCTTCATTGCAGGCACAGCAAAAAACGTATTGCAACCCTATCAATATAGATTACGGGTTTACTCCTATTCCAAATTTCTCGGAACAGGGAAGGCATAGGGCAACCGCCGATCCGGTTATCGTTTTATATAAGGATAAATATTTTTTATTCTCTACCAATCAATGGGGTTATTGGTGGAGCAGCGATATGCTGAACTGGAAATTCATCCCCCGCAAATTTTTAAAACCCGATGCCAATGTATATGATGAATTATGCGCTCCGGCTGTTGCCGTATTGCACGACACCATGATCGTCATCGGCTCTACCTATACACAGGCTTTTACGTTATGGATGAGCACTAACCCAACGGTTGACGACTGGAAGCCACTCGTGGATTCATTCAAAGTGGGCGCGTGGGATCCGGCATTTTTAGCAGATGATGATGGCAGGCTGTATATCTATTTCGGCTCAAGCAATACTTATCCAACTTATGGCCAGGAGATTAACAGAAAAACCTTTCAGCCCATTGGCGAACGCAAAGCTTTATTGCATTTGAATGATAGTATTCATGGCTGGGAACGTTTTGGTGAATATCATGACAACACTTTCCTCAAGCCATTTATTGAAGGTTCGTGGATGACAAAATACCATAATAAATATTATTTACAATATGGCGCGCCGGGCACAGAGTTTAGTGGTTATGGAGATGGCGTATACGTGGGTAATAAGCCGCTTGGACCTTTCACTTACCAATCGCATAATCCTTTTTCATTTAAACCCGGCGGTTTTGCAACAGGTGCAGGCCATGGCGCAACCTACCAGGATGCGTATGGCAACTGGTGGCATGTAAGCACGATGATTGTGAACATAAAAAACAATTTTGAACGCCGCATTGGTATATGGCCGGCTGGTTTTGACAAAGACGATGTAATGTATTGCAATACCGCTTTTGGCGATTATCCAACTTATTTGCCATCACATAAAGATGAAGATCACATTAAAGGAAATTTTACCGGCTGGATGCTGTTGAACTATAATAAACCGGTAACTGTTTCATCAACGTTTGGAAATTATGAAGCCAACAATGCAGTGGATGAAAATATTAAAACCTATTGGTGCGCTACAACAGCCGGTAAAGGCGAATGGATTCAGTCTGATCTGGGCAGCATTGACACTGTAAAAGCTATCCAGATAAATTATGCCGACCAGGATGCAGATATACTCGGCAAAAGCACAACCATCTATCATCAATATAAATTATATGCATCATTAAATGGAAAAACATGGAATGTTTTGATTGATAAAAGCAACAACAAAACCGATGTGCCGCATGAATATATTGAACTTCCTGTACCGGCATTAGCCCGTTATATCAAGCTTGAAAACATTCATACAGCCGATGGCAAATTTGCCATCAGCGGGCTGCGTGTATTTGGAAACGGCAGCGGCGCAAAACCTGATACGGTTAAACATTTTATAGTGTTGCGCGGCGACAGCGAACGAAGGAATAGCTGGCTTAAATGGCAGTTAAGCAATGATGCTTACGCTTATAATATTTACACAGGTATTGCGCCGGATAAATTATATACCAGCATTATGGTGTATAATACAAATGAATATTATTTTTCTGCCATGGAAAGGGATAAACCTTATTATTTTCAGATAGAAGCGGTTAATGAAAACGGGGTGAGTGCAAGAACGCAGGTAATTAAAGTGGAATGATGTTGCCATACATAACAATTTAAATTTCGTTTAAAGGCAATTTATTTATCTTTAAGAAAACCTTTTATGCAAGAAGATTTATTAGGCACTGATGAATTACCTGTAATTCCGCCAACCAGCGATGAAAAGACGATGGCGTTACTGGCGCATATCTTAACGTTTGTTTTTCCTATACTTGGGCCGTTGATAATATACCTTATCAAAAAAAATGAATCGTCATTCGTTGCCTATCATGCAAAAGAATCGCTCAATTTCCAGATAACATTATTTATCATCTGCTTCATACTCTTCATTACAGTAATCGGAATATTGTTACTATGGATCGTTGGCCTAATCGGCGCAGTGCTGGTTATTGTGGCTACCATTCGTGCCAGTGAGGGCAAATTGTACAGGTATCCTTTTTGTATAAGGCTCATAAAGTAAGATAACCGGATGTTGCGGCTATAAGCGACAAAAAATCATACTACGACAACCTTCGTCAAATCTTTGTTAAATGGATTTCCGTTGTGAGCTGACTTTTAAACAGGTTTGTTATTTTGCTATCAGAAAGGCATATTTATTGAGAGCTTTTACAATGCATTAATTTAAAACTTTACTGAAAATGAAATTAAAGAACGTTTTCCTGGTAATTGCAATCAGCATTGCTACTTCCCTGTTAAGCATCTGGGGTTATGGCAAATGGATAAGCAGCAACGCTGTTACAATACAGAACGATGGAAAAATACCTGTAAACTATGCAGGCTTTTTTGATAAAAATACACCTACGGGCATTCCCGATTTTACCGATGCAGCCACTTCTGCCACCCCTGCAGTAGTTCATATAAAAACCAAGATTAAAGGCAAAACCGTTTCTTCAAGAAGCAGGAGCCCCTTTGGCGATATGTTTGGCGATGACGATCCGTTCTTCCAGTTTTTTGGCGGGCCAAGATCTTATTCCATACCCGATCAGCAGGCAAGCGGCAGTGGTGTTATTATGACGAAAGATGGTTATATTATTACCAACAACCACGTGGTAAACGGGGCCAGCGAAATTAACGTAACCCTCAGTAACCGCAAGTCTTACAAGGCAACTATAATAGGTACCGACCCCAATACAGACCTTGCTGTAATTAAAGTTGACGCTGACAATTTGCCCTTTATGTTAATGGGCAACAGCGATGATGTGAAACTTGGTCAATGGGTAATGGCAGTTGGCTACCCGCTTAACCTTGATGTAACCGTTACAGCGGGCATCATAAGTGCAAAAGCAAGAAGCATCGGTATTAATAAGAGCGATCGTGCTATTGAATCTTTTATACAAACAGACGCTGCTGTAAACCCAGGTAACAGCGGCGGCGCTTTGATTAATACAACCGGTGAATTAATAGGTATTAACTCTGCCATTGCCTCCCCTACCGGTTCGTATGCAGGTTATTCTTATGCAATACCTGTAAACATTGTAAAAAAGGCAGTGAACGACCTTATTAAATATGGCGCAGTTCAAAGGGCTTATATTGGTATAAATTATATACCCGACAATGCCTCAGATGAACAGAAAAAAGCAATGGGCGTTAAAGAAGGTTCCGGCATTTATGTTACCGGCGTGGCTACAGACGGTGCAGCTAAATCTGCAGGCGTTCAAAAAGGTGATTTTATTACAAAGCTGAACAATGTTAATGTAAATTCAGGGTCTGAACTGCAGGAACAAATAGCCCGCTACAAACCCGGCGACAAAATTAACCTCACCTATACAAGAGGTGGAAAAGAGAATACTGTTTCACTTACTTTAAAAAATAAATCGGGTAACTACGAAGTTGTAAAAAATAATGCATCTTCAGCTTTTGATGCCCTTGGCGGCACACTGGTAAACGTGGATAAAGAAACAGCCAAAAAGAATGATATTTCCGGCGGTGTGCAGGTGCAGAAGTTAGGCAGTGGTTTATTAAAGAACACGCGCATACAGGAAGGATTTATTATTACAAGCGTTGATGGCCAGGACGTGAATTCTATTGATGATCTTAAAAGCATATTAAGCAATTCCAGCGGAACCGTAAGGCTTGAAGGTATTTATCCCGGTTATGACGGAACTTATGGTTATCCATTAACGCTTGGTGGTTCTGACAATGGCAATAATGATAATGAAAGCAATCCTTAATTGCATAAGTTTATATCGAATAAAAAAACCGCTTAACAGCGGTTTTTTTATTGTTATTAATGGATAAAAAATATCTTAGGGGCTGGGCAGTTTGTTGCTAAAGATTAATCTGCTTATTTTATATGGATTTGAATTTAAAAGATAAAACCATTATTGTTTCAGGAATAGCTGGAAGATTGGATGAACATTTAATAAATATGCTGGCGGCGGAAGGAGCAGTTCCCGTAGTTATTGATAATGAAGGTGGCGATTTAAAAATAAATGAAATCCTTATTTCAACCGGTGGTAAATACCTGCAGATTGCCACAACACTTTCCAATTCTGAAACCTGCAAGGCTGCTATTGAAAAGATACTTGAATATACCGGAGGCATTTATGGGTTGGTAAATTACGCATGTAATGATGATGCCGCTGCTTCTGAAGTAGGCAGGTATGAACAATTTATGGCTTCGCTTCACAACAATTTTATACCTCCTTTCCTGCTTGTGCAGCATGCATTGCCCGCGTTAAAAATTTCGAGAGGCACTATTGTAAATATCATTTCAAATGCTGCAAAAAACAAAGATGGGAATTACGTTCATGTAGCAGTTAACGACGGCATAAAGGCATTAACGCGTGAATGGGCTGTGGAATTATTAAAATACAATATTCGCGTGAATGCTGTGCTGGCCGGCGATAGACAAAATGAAGAAGCTGACAATACAGTAGCTTTTTTATTATCTGAAAAATCAAGCCATACAACGGGGCAGATTATCAATTGCAGTTAACTATTCAAAACTTTTGTTATGGCATGCTGTAAGCTTTCACCGCACTTCCATTAATGCCAAATATCAAAGTATTATTGATAATGACAGCACTGCGCACATCACCCCGAATATCAAAGCCAGAAACATATTGCGGCACATACTCAAAATTTCCTTTACCATCATTGTGAAGCAATGCACCATAATTGGCGTCGAATTTTCCAAACCGCAGCCTTGCATGATTTATATTGCCGCAAAGCAAAATATCTTCATTACCGTCTTTATCATAATCAAAGGCTGTAATAGTAAATACCGGCGAATACTGCGCCTGCAAAGGCAGTTCTTTTTCCTTGAATTTTCCATCAGCACTGCCTTCAAATAATACGGTTTTTAAATAATTCAGTTTTAAATGACCGGCATTCCTGAGTTCACTTTTTGTAAAAAGATCACCGATGGTTGCATCGGCGTAGCTTTTATAATCGGCGAATTTTTTTTGCATATCAGGAACCTGGGCTATCAACTCATTTCTCGACATATAAGGATAACTTTTCCCTTGTACATAAAAGGAAAGTATCGGGTCGATGGTGCCATTGCCGTCAAAATCTTTATAATAAAGTTCAGCCGGTTCATCATCGCTTGCTTTGAGCTGGCTGTTTAAACCCTGGTTGGCGATAATAATATCCTGTTTGCCATCTTTATTAAAATCACCTACCAACAATTTATTCCATAAACCGCTGTACTCCTTATCAAAATAATCTGTTGTTTTATTTACAAGCTTCCCGTTATCATTTATCAATACAGTTACG
Organism: Bacteroidota bacterium; assembly: GCA_023391315.1. Lineage (GTDB taxonomy): Bacteria > Bacteroidota > Bacteroidia > Chitinophagales > Chitinophagaceae > Parafilimonas. The sequence goes on from JAEWBD010000046.1 coordinate 8,354, forward strand.
GGCATCCATTCCCCAACAACAATAAGATCATTTTTTTTATCATTATTGAGATCTGTCCATGCAGCATCTGTTATCATCCCGGCTTTTTGAAGTGCAGGTGCAAGCGTAGCCGTCTCATCTTTAAAATGCCCCTTGCCGTCATTTATCAGCAGGTAACTTTGTGGTGTTTCAGGATAATTACCGGGAATAACCCTTCCGCCTGCAAAAATATCAGGATGACCATCGCCATTCATGTCGGCTACACGTACACAACTTTTACTAACACGCATTTCAGGCAGGGCGCCGTCGGCTTTTATAAAATTGCCTTTGCCATCATTCATATATAACCTGTCCAGCAACAAAATATCATCTGAAGTAAAATTATTATAACCGCCACTTGCCACATACAAATCATTAAAACCATCACCGTTGGCATCAAAAAAAACAGCATCCGCGTCAGTGCTTTGTTTATCTGCATCAAAAGCAGGCTGCGGCGTTTTATTGAAGATTCCTTTTTTTTGCTGAAGGAATATTGCGCCTGACAGCCCGTTTCCGCCACTAACATAAACATCTTCAAGGCCATCATTATTTATATCAGCTTTTGCCATACAGGGGCCGGCAAAAGAAAGCGGGTTAGTAAGCAGGGGCTGGCGTTTAAAATCATTAATATCAGGGGTTGCATCGGTATGATTAATGGGAGATTTTATTTCAGTAAATAAAGCTTTCGCGGGTGTTTCAGGATGATAGATATCTTTTGCATCTTTTTCATTTACTATTAGTGTTTGATTGGATTTGACACTTGTCAGCACCTGTTGCTTACCGCTTTGCCACACTATACGCAATGAATCAACAATATTATCTTCTCCCAAACCAAAGTGCAAAAGCGTTGAAACGCTTGACTGGTATCCACGTGATGGTTGTTGCTCTATATATTGTTTTTTGCCTTTGCACCAGGCTGTAAGCTTTGCTCCAATACCCGCAGTATTTTTATTTTCCCCGTTGAGTTTTACAGCGAGATAATGATTGTTTGAATGATTGCTTCCGGTATTACTGTAGATAAAGGCAGGCAGGTTTATATTATTTACAATAAGATCAAGGTCGCCATCATTATCAAGGTCTGCATAAGCCGCACCGGTGCTGTTAGATGGTATGTTTATGCCCCATGCTTTGCTAACATTTGAAAAAACAAGCCCGTTATTTTTAAAGAGGTAATTTTCAATATTGGATGCAGGCATTTTTTCGATCATGTTCAAAAGATCTTCCCTGTTTAATCTTGTATTGGACTGCTCCACCTGGTTGAGATAGGTGATAAAATCAAGGTCTGTATAATCACGCAGATAACCGTTTGTAACAAACAAATCTTTCCATCCGTCGTTATCAAAGTCTGCAAACAGCGGCGCCCAGCTCCAGTCGGTATTAGATATGCCTGCAATTTGTCCTGCTTCACTAAAAGTATTGTTGCCATTATTTACCTGCAACATATTGCGCATATACTGGTAATAAAAACCGGATTGCAAAAGCACTTCAAACTTTTCATAGTTATCCGGCATGAACAAAGTTTTTTGCCGGTGATTTTCCTCCGGCAGCATATCAAGCGTAATAATATCGGGCAGGCAATCATTGTTAATATCAGCAACATCATTACCCATGGAGAAATTGGAAATATGCCCCATGAAGTTTTGAATTTCGTTGCTGAATGTTCCGTTTTTATTGTTGATATATAAGAAATCGGGAACGCCATAATCGTTTGAAATATACATGTCGGGCCATCCATCGCCGTTAATATCAGCAATGCCGGCGCCAAGGCCATAGCTTAATGCGCTGCTGTTAAGTTTCGCTGCAAGCGTGGCATCTGTAAAATGGTTATTATCATTTTTATACAGTTTCAATCCTATAGCCTCGTTTGGCTGGCTAAACAACAATGCAGTTTGTTCGGGGTTTAGTACAGGCAGGTTTTTAGGATTGTGATGCAGTAACAGCATATCAAGATCGCCATCGCGGTCATAATCAAAAAAGAAAGCCTGCGTGCTGAATCCTGTATCAGCCAGGCCATACTTGGCGGCTTGCTCGGTAAAATGCGGAACGCCTGCAGCATCATTTCCATCATTTATAAAAAGCTCATCTGTTCTTTTTGCGTTGGGCAACATTCCAGAATGGCAGGCATAGATATCGAGCTTTCCATCGCCATTTATATCAACCATGCACACACCTGTTTTCCAGGGGCCGGGCCTGCCTGCAACAGCAGCAGTAGCCGTAATATCCTGGAATTGCATGTTGCCTTTATTCAGGTATAGCTTATTGTCAACCACATTGCCTGAAAAATAAATATCATCCAGTCCGTCGCCATTAATATCTCCCACTGCAACACCACCGCCATTATAGTAATATTCATACATGAGCACGTTCATGTTGAGCGTCTCTTCAATCTGGTTGTTGAAATTTACTTGCGTTTTCTCAGCGGGCAATAATTCAAATAATGGCTTTCCATTTATTGAAGCAGTTGCTGTGTTGTCGTTTTTTGTATTGTATGAACAGCTTTGTAAAATAAAAACAGCCAGTACGGTAAGCAGGAGAATAAACAAATAGCGCATGGAAAAAATTAGGATGGAAAGATATATAAACTTAAAGTCAGTGCCGGCATGTTGCCGGCACTGACTTTAAAAAATAGAAATATTGTAATTAGTAACCAGGATTTTGGATAAGCTTATCATTTCGGTTCTTTTCATCCCTGCTTATAGGCCTAAAATACATTTTATCAACCCAGGTGCGGTTTTCAAGGGCATTTACCACCGTAGGTGTGTAAGTATAATCGTATTTCGTTTCATCGTGCCTGTAAGGAACGGGGGCCGTTTGTCCCGGTTTCAATTTGCCGATCACGTTAATATAAACTGTTTTTCTTCCCAATGTTTCAGCTGCAATCATCCATCGCCGGGCATCATGATAGCGCTGGTCTTCATATGCCAGTTCAATGCGACGCTCATTACGGTAGCGTTGCCGCAAAGCATCGCCTGTTTCCGTAATAGCCGGCATACCAGCCCTGTACCGGATCTTATTTAACCATGTTTTCGCTTCGTCATACTCTCCAAGTTCAATGCAGGCTTCCGCATAATTAAACACGGCTTCTGTATATCTGAAAAATGGCCATGGAACATAAGCCCTTGTGGTATTATCAACTATATTAGGGTCGGGGTCGATAAACTTTCTTACATAATATCCGGTCCAGCTACCATTCCAATCTTCAATAGAGCTTTGCCTGGTATCCAATCCGGCAATAAATCCGCCTGCCACTTCATAAGATCCTGTTTGTATCTGGTTAGCAGGATCTACATTACCTGATATTAAATTCCTGGGTTTCCAATCTGAACCATCATATAAAATAGAGGCATAAAATCTTGGGTCACGATTGTTGTAAGGATGTGTTTTTTCTTCAGAATTACTCCAACTGAATTTTGATCCGTCCATCATTTCATAATCATCAACTAGTTCCTGTATAGGTGTATTGCCAGCCCAGTTGTGATAACCATTAGGCCCATTACAAAGGCCGGTGTACATACCGGAATATTCATCTTTTTCAGGAACAAAGTACCGGGCAAATAAAAGCTCGGCTCCTGCTGCCGGATCCACACCCGGCGCTTTGCTTGCCCCACCCATTGATATAGATATATAATTCTGTGT
>JAEWBD010000050.1 GCA_023391315.1 Bacteroidota bacterium
TCGCCAATAATATTGCTTTCAGCGATGCCAACCCGCAGCCGGGTGAAACATTTACGCTTACGGCTACGGTGAGCAACAATACAGCTATTGCGGCAACCAATGTGCCGGTGCAGTTTTACAGGGATACCATTCCACTGGCAAGCGATGTAATACCCTATATCGGGCCTAAATCATCCAGTGTTATTACACACGACTTTACGTTTAGTGCAGAAGGTTTCTACCCGATAAAAGTATGGGTTGACAGCAGTAATACAACGGGTGATATTAATCCATTGAACAACTATGCTATCAGGCCTGTTATTGTGGGCGCACCCAACTTGCCGGGCGGCATTAATGTAATTACTTCAGCCAGCATACAAAATTGTCCGCAGCAGCAGGTAAACATTAGCGGCAATGCTGTTTATTATGGCACTTCCGGCAATTCGGTAGTAGCCGTGGCGGGCGCCACCGTAACTATAACAACAGGCAGCCAAACGATTATGACTACAACAGATGTAAACGGTAATTATGCTTATGGATTAACCAATGTTGGCTGTGGTGGCAATTTTGAATACAATGTTGTAGTAACCGATTATACCTTTACCAGTAAACCGGCTATCAATGTGTTCCCGCTGCCCTGCCCGGATAAATATGCTTGCGTGCAGCCAGATACTTCAACTGAAATTACACCTCCTGAATATCCGGAGTGCCCACCTAAAGTTGGTGATACATTACGCTTTACCTGGTCTATAAAATACAGGAAACCTGACCCCGCCAATTTCTGGGGTGGCTATGATTATATTGCCAATTCAGTGCTTAATTGCTATATAAACGATACCCTGGTAAAAGTTGCGCACGACAGTACGGCTGTTCCGGGTAAGAATGTAAACCTGGAGCCGCTGATTTATGTAATAAGAGATACAACACCTATTAAGTTTACCGCCAGCGGCAGTTATATTTATATGGAACGGCAATCGGGCGATCCTTCAGACTTTAAATCCACAAACTATACATTGACAGGCTATGATATGTATTACCCTGAACCAAAGTTGCCGGATATTGAGATACAGGCATTTGAACAAACCGGCGCCAATGCTTTCCAGTTTTATGATGTAAATACAGTTTGCGGGCTGGATGTAAGCGCACACAGGGTGGTGATATACGACTCATTGCCTAACGGAAAATGGCAGGAACTCCGCTCCGAAACAGTGCCTTACCTGCATGATGTGGAAGGTTATCTTATCCGTTACAACGATCTTTTATTAGCGCCCGGCAAACACAGGATTAAAATTGTAACAGACATTGATAAAGATATAAAGGAACGCAGGGAAGACAACAATACTTATTATGGCACCATTAAAGTACCGGCAACAGACCTTGCAGTGGAGAACATTTCTGTAACACCTACAAGCCTTGACAGCGGCAGCACTGTTGTTATTCGGGCGAGAATTAAAAATACAGGCAAGGCCTGCGGATCATTCAAAATTCAGTTTGCATTAGACAGCAACAGAATTGGAAGGCTTATAGAAGTGCCCGGCGTAAATGAGAAATATTTCATAGATGTCCAGTCAGATCCGTTTATTTTAAACTCTGCCATTAATAGTTGCGGTGGAATGATAACCGTGCAGGCGGATGTGTTCACAGAAATATTTGAAGTAAACCTGGCGAATAACATTGATACGGCCTGGCTTTCAGCAGACCTTGTTGCCGACCAGGCGCCCGGCGAAACAGGTTCGGCAGGTAACCCTGCAGTAGTAAGGGTAAATACAACAAACATCTTTAACCCGCTCATACGCAATAACGGCCTGCGCGATGCCGGTAACCTGCTGGTAAGGTACAGCCTCGGCGATAGCCTCATCATAGGCACAGAAGGCCTTGCGGAGGTGAAGCCTGCACCTTATGCAACCGTTGGCAGCTTTAGCTATATGTTTACGGAAACAGGAGATTATGAAGTAAAGGTTTTGGTTGATACTTCAGACGATGTATGCGAAACAAATGAAAAAAATAATGAAGGCAGCTACTACATTCGTGTTGCCGATAGCAAGCCAGACTTTGAAGTATTGTCGCAATACATTTCACCAAGCAGCCTTAATCCAAACATTAATCAAAACATTACGCTTGTGGGCACGGTGCGCAACAGCGGCGGTAAACCAACAAATGCCAACAGGCTGAAATTTTTGGTTGATGATATACAGGTGGGAACAACAATACCGATTAATGCATTGCAACCGGGGGAGGATACAACGATATTGGCTACGGCAACGTACTCATCCTCTATTGCAGGCACTAAGATCATTCGGCTTGTGGCCGACCCGGATAATACGCTTGATGAAGAAAGGGAAGATAATAATGAAGCTACCCGCGCCATAATTGTTGGAGATGCGCCAAACATGGCAAAGCAAAACAATAATGCCATCAGCCTTAACCCGGCAACCTTTAATAGGGGTGACAGTGTGCTTATTTCTTTTGCCATTACCAATAAGGGCACTAAAGATGGCGCGGCATGGGTAAGGTTTACCATTTTTGACAAAAACGGATCATCCATTGCTTTAGATAGTGTGCCATTTTCTTTAACTGCAGGCGGCAATTTGATTGTAAGTAAGAAGATGTTATTCGGTGCAGGCCAGGGTTCCGTAATGGCCGAAATTGTAAATTGTATGCCGGAAGAATATGACCTGCTGGATAACAGCGACACGCTTGCCTACACGGCATCCAGCCAATTTACTTTCTATGCGGATAATGACGGTGATGGATTTGGCGATCCGAATAAAAGTATTAAAGCATCTTCGCCACCACCGGGTTATGTTGCGGATAATACCGATTGTAATGATGCAGATAATACCATTTACCCGGGTGCACCGGAATTATGTGACGGTAAAGACAATGATTGTGACGGCCAGGTTGATGAAGATGGCGCTATAACCTGGTACAGGGATGCCGACGGCGATGGGTTTGGCGACGCATCTTTTACGAAGCAGGCCTGTACACAACCGGCGGGGTATGTAACAGACAATACAGATTGTGATGACACGAGGTTATTATATGCAGACAATGATGGCGATGGGTTTGGAGCTGGTGCGCCCGTTGCCTGTGGGGTAGCTGATAGTACAGATTGTGATGATAATAATGCTTCAGTTCATCAAGCACATACTTATTATGCAGACAATGACGGCGATGGATTTGGCAATGCTTCCAATTCCATCAATGAATGTTCATCAACACCGCCGGCCGGTTATGTAACAGATAAAACAGATTGTGATGATACGAAACTGTTATATGCAGATAATGATGGAGACGGGTTTGGGGCCGGTTCACCTGTAGCTTGTGGCGTAGACAATAACACAGATTGTGACGATAATAATGCCGGAGTTCATCAATCGCATACTTATTATGCAGAAAATGATGGCGATGGATTTGGCAATGCTTCCAATTCCATCAATGAATGTTCATCAACACCGCCTGCCGGTTATGTAACAGATAATACAGATTGTGATGATACGAAACTGTTATACGCAGATAACGATGGGGATGGATTCGGGGCCGGTTCACCTGCAGCTTGTGGCGTAGTCAATAACACAGATTGTAATGACAACAATAACGCAGTTCATCAATCGCATACTTATTATGCAGACAATGATGGCGATGGGTTTGGCAATGCTTCCAATTCTATCAATGAATGTTCATCAACACCGCCTGCCGGTTATGTAACAGATAAAACAGATTGTGATGATACAAAACTGTTATATGCAGACAATGATGGAGACGGGTTTGGGGCCGGTTCGCCGGTGGCCTGCGGCGTTACTGATAACACAGACTGTGACGATAACAGTGCAGCTGTCAATCCTGCTACAACCTGGTATAAAGATGCAGATAATGATGGTTACAGCGATGGAAATACAAAAACGCAATGTTCTAAACCTTCAGGTTATAAACGGGCGACTGCATTATTAGCTACAAGCGGCGATTGTGATGATAATAATGCTGCCGTTCATCCTAACGCAACGGAAATATGCGGTAATGGAATAGATGATAATTGTAACGGCCAGGTAGATGAAGGTTGCTATCTCCCCATAACTGTTTCCATTGCTGACACGGCGGTAAAAGAAGGCAACGGCGGTAAAACAGATATGTTGTTCAAAGTAAGTTTAAGCGAACCTGCAACCACAGCATGCAGCGTTCAGTATAAAACCCAAACGTATACTGCTATCATATACTTCGACTTTGTTTCAACACAAGGTACACTGAGTTTTGCGCCAGGCGAACAAACAAAATATATAACGGTAAAAATTGTGGGTGACCGCTATTGGGAACCGAATGAAAAGGTAAAGCTCGTTTTATCCAACCCTCTGAATACAACCATATCCGGCTCTCCTGTTGCAGTTGGAACAATCATCAACGATGATGCATTTCATATTCCGCGCAGGCCGTGGGTAACAAACTTTAACAGTGATTCAGGCAATGCAAAAGTGATTGAACTGCCGGCATTGGTAATTCCTAACCTGCTGCATCATTACGATCAATGGAACATAAAAGGTTTGCCGCAGCAGAACAATGTAATCGTTGCAGATATGAATGGTAAAATATTGTTCAACCAGAAAAATTATCAAAACAACAGGGCCTTCTCAGGTTGGACAAGTGGCATGTATTATTACCATATAAGTTTTATCAATAACGAAGGGAAAGAAGAAGTGTATAAAGGCAAGCTGGTATTGGTTGACTGACCTTCGAATAACTATCCCGTTTTTATAAGCCTGGTTGTAATGCCAGGCTTTTTTATTCGAAAGTATTTATGTGACCACAGATGCACAGGTTTTATCTGTACATCTGTGGCTAATCTTTAAAAAACAAACAACGGTACAACCTGTTTAAAGATTTGATAGCACCATACATCAGAAACTGTTTGAGTTATTGATTTAAAATTGAATATGGACTATTGGTCATGCGCTTTGTAGATCAAATAATTTTTATGTTATCAATTAAAACGTCAGGCCTGTAAGCATTTATTTTATTAATTCAAACAGCTCCTTAATTTAACCAATTTGGTAGTTTTATAATTCCTGTTTACGATTGTATTATTAACGAAACAATTCCTGATGACATTTAAAATTGTTTTTACCAGCATTGCTTTTTCATTTTGTTTAAATACTGTTGCACAAACCAATAACACAACTTACCCGGATTCCATTGCGCCCGTTGGTATTATTAAAAATATATCTGACAGCGCTTTACTTGATATTGTGCAGCGGCAAACCTTCCGCTATTTCTGGCATTATGCGCACCCGGTAAGCGGCCTTGCGAGGGAAAGAGATAATACAGTGTACGGCGATTATTACTGGGATTATATTAATGAAGCATACGACGAGCCTAATTTCAGTAAAAAAACTTATGGCCCTGAAGCCTGCGCTATTGGCGGAACAGGCTTCGGCATCCTGGCAACCATTGTGGCGGTGGAAAGAAAATGGATTGGTTATGATACGGCATTGAAACGCCTGGTGAAGATGGTTGATTTTTTAAACACGGCTGATAGTTATCATGGCATCTTTCCGCATTTTATGAATGGCGCAACCGGAAAAACCATTCCATTCGGCAAACTGGATGATGGGGCAGACATTGTTGAAACAAGTTATCTGCTGATGGGTTTTTTATGTGCCAGGGAATATTTTAAAGGCGATACGCCGCTTGAAAAATATTTCAGGAACCGCGTTACACAATTATGGAACAGCGCCAACTGGAACTGGCATGCAAACGGTGGAAACACGCTGCTGTACTGGCACTGGAGCCCAATGAATTCTTTTGATATGAACTTTCCCATACGCGGTTACAATGAATGCCTGATAACATTCATTATGGCTGCCGCTTCACCCACTCATGCCATTGCGCCAGATGTTTATTTCAACAGTTTTGTAAACAGCACTTCTTACGTTAATGATAAAACTTATTACAACATAAAGCTGCCGCTGGGTTTTGAATTTGGCGGGCCATTGTTTTTTGAGCATTATACTTTCATGGGTATTGATCCGCATAATTTAAAAGACTGGCACACGGATTACTGGGAGCAGGTGGTAAATCATACCTGCATTAACCGCGCCTATTGCATTGACAATCCAAAAAAATTTAAAGGCTATGGCGAGAACTGCTGGGGATTAACGGCCAGCGATAGTTATAAGGGTTATGTAGCGCATTGCCCGCAGGAAGATGTGGGTGTAATTTCGCCCACTGCGGCTTTATCATCCATGCCTTACACACCAGAATATTCCATGCAGGCATTAAAACATTTTTATTATGATCTCGGCGATAAAATTTGGGGTCCGTATGGTTTTGCAGATGGTTTTAGTGAAGAACATAACTGGTATGCCAAAACACACCTGGCCATAGACCAGGGGCCGATTGTAGTGATGATGGAAAACTACCGCAGCAAACTTATCTGGAATTTATTCATGCATATTCCTGATGTGCAGAACGGGTTAAAGAAACTGGGTTTTAAAAGCCCTTACATCAAAGAACAGTAATTACATAAGTATATTGGACGATTGCGCAAGCCTGTATGACTGACAGGGACAATTGCCCCAAGCTACTTCCTCACCACAAATTATTTTGGCACTTTCCTTTTTGACTACAACAATCTGACTTTTAGCTACACCAGTTTTTTGAAGCTGGTGCAACTTTGCATTATTCAATTTAAATAGTAAAAAATGAAAGTATTTGTAACAGGAGCTTCGGGCTTCATTGGCTCTGCAATAGTCAGGGAATTAATTGGTGCAGGGCACCAGGTTATTGGTTTAGCACGTTCAGAAAAATCTGCAAAAATTATAAGCGGAATGGGTGCGGAAGTTTTATCAGGAAGTCTTGAAGACCTGGACATCTTGAAGCAAGGTGCTTTGCAAGCGAATGGTATTATTCATGCAGCATTTTTCCACGACTTTATGCTGACGAACGATTTTTCGCAATTTCTCAAAGCTGCAGAAATGGATAAGAACGCCATTAATGCAATGGGCGAAGCACTGGTTGGCACAGATAAACCCATCATAGTAACAAGCGGAATGTTGGGCCTGCCCTTAATCAACGGATTTGTGACGGAAGAAAGCACGATACAGCATTCACCAAGAACTTCGGAGGTAACAGCATTGGCACTGGCTGAAAAAGGCGTTAATGCTTCTGTCATTCGTTTAGCACCGTCCGTTCACGACAAAGGCGACTATGGTTTTATTCCGTTTATTATTTCACTTGCACGCAAAAATGGTATTTCAGCTTATCCTAACGAAGGCACTAATCATTGGTGTGCCGTTCATCGCCTGGACGCGGCAAAGGCATTTCGTTTAGCAGTGGAAAAAAGCAACAAAGGGGCATTGTATAATATTATTGGCGACAAAGGCATTGAATTGAAAACAATAGCAACGCTAATTGGAGAAATGCTGAACCTGCCTGTAAAATCTGTGGCAGGCAATGAATTGGCAAAACATTTTGAGTGGATGAGTAATTTCATTACAATGGAAACCATGGCTACAAATTCCAAAACACAAGAGCAATTAGGCTGGCAACCTGCACACATCGGTTTGCTGGACGATATGAAACAGAATTATTTTTAAACCCGCAAAATGAAACTGATAGCAATAGAAGAACATTTCTTGACACAGGCAATTAGAGATGAATGGCATAAACATACGGACAAAGATGACCCAACGGAAATGCTTCATGTTGGTAAGATAGAAAAGCTTTTGGAAGACATTGGAGATTTACGCCTTCAACTTATGGATGAAACTGGAATTGATGTGCAGGTGCTTTCGCTTACAAGTCCCGGCCTTCACAATGCAGAAAGCGAAAGCGTTAATCTTGCTAAGCAAACCAATGATTATATTGCCGGAATTATTACGGAAAATCCCGGCAGATTTCAGGGATTGGCAGCTTTACCAATGTTTGCACCCACAGAAGCCGCAAAAGAACTTGAACGTTCTGTAAAAAATCTCAACTTAAAAGGTGCAATGCTATGTGGACGAACCTGCGAAAAAAATTTAGACCACAAAGATTTTTGGGAAATATTTGAGTGTGCAGAAAACCTTGGCGTTCCTTTATTCATTCATCCGCAAGTTCCGCAAAAAGCCGTTCGGGACATTTATTATTCCGGTTTTGACCAATTAACAGATATTGCTTTTTCAACGTTCGGGATTGGCTGGCATTACGAAGCAGGAATACAATTTGTGCGTTTGGTTTTGGCAAAGGTTTTTGACCGCTTTCCAAATCTGCAGATTATTCTTGGGCATTGGGGCGAAGTGATTTTATTTTATACCGAAAGATTGGCTTCATTAAACAGGGTAACAAAACTTCGAAAACCATTTATTGAGTATGTGCAGCAAAACTTGTATGTAACGGCAAGTGGAATGTTCAGCCAAAATTACCTGCAGCGTTCCATTGAAATTATTGGCATAGACCGCATACTTTTTTCATCGGATTATCCGTATCAATACCGGCCGGGAAGAGAAGCAAGAAACTTTTTGGATGCAACGGCACTTGGCAAAGAAGAAAAGGAAAAATTTGCATTTGGAAATTGGGATCGATTAGTCAAATAAAATATTCAGGGATAATTTTTGGATTATGATTATGGAGCAACGGCAGATAATACATATAAAATCCATCAGCGAATTTCATCGGTTAAGAGGCTTGCCCAAACCAGAACATCCGCTTATTAGTATTGTAAACTATGCTGATATAAAACGGCCTTCCCATATCAGGGAAGTGAATTGGATTTTTAATTTCTATCAAATTTCAGTTAAGCGCGGAATTAGTGGTAAAATGAAATACGGGCAACAGGAATATGCTTTTGAATACGATTTTAATGACGGTATTATGTTTTTCGTTGCACCTAACCAGGTTTTCGGAATTGAAGCAAATCAAAATTCGACCACAAAACGCACAGGCTGGATGTTGCTGATTCACCCCGATTTTTTATGGAATACATCGTTGGCAAAAAATATTAAGCGATACGATTTCTTTGACTATTCGGTAAGTGAAGCCTTGCTTCTTTCTGAAAAAGAAGAAAAAATGCTCAACGGAATTATAGAGAATATCAAAGAAGAATATCATGCAAACATTGACAGGTTTAGCAAACAAATTATCATTTCTCAAATTGAAACCTTGCTCAATTATTCCGAGCGGTTCTACAATCGTCAGTTTATCACAAGGGAAAAAGCCAATCATCAAATTTTGGAACGTTTGGAAATTTTACTTGCTGATTATTTCAACAGTGACAATTTAATTTCAAAAGGGTTGCCGACGGTTCAATACATTGCAGATGCATTAAACATTTCACCGAAGTATTTGAGCAGTTTGCTAAAAGTGCTAACCGGACAAAGCACACAACAACATATCCATGATATGCTTATTGACAAAGCCAAAGAAAAATTAGCAACCACAAACTTATCGGTAAGCGAGATTGCTTATGAATTAGGTTTTGAACATTCACAGTCATTCAGCAAACTTTTCAAAACAAAGACAAAACTTTCACCAATGGAATTTAGACAATCATTTAATTAAAATATGACAAACAACCAACGCTAAAAACATGGCTTGTACTATTTAATTCTATGGATATATTTAAACTAATGGTATTAAAATTTAAACTATGGGGTATAAAAACCTTTAATGGCCAGTTACACATTTGTAAAATCAGTAAGCAAGGAAAAGCATGCACAAAGTGGCTGGCTGACATTGAAAATAAATTTGTAAAACTTACTTAACGAAAGAAAATTCACAAAACAACCGGTTTGAATAGAGTGGCTGATAGTAAAAATATAAAAATTAGTAAGTTTTCTTTGAAAGATTTGTTTGATAAATGCCGAATGCCCCTATATTTGCACTCCCGAAAATAAACGGGGGTTTTGGATCGGTAGTTCAGTTGGTTAGAATGCCGCCCTGTCACGGCGGAGGTCGCGGGTTCGAGTCCCGTCCGGTCCGCAGAATTTAAACTTAAGTCGTTGTTTTACAGCGACTTTTTTATTTTTATTCTATTTTTTATTCTATAAAAACGCACAATCTTCAACTTTTTTATCTCTCTTTACACAACTTTATCGTTCTTGACAGATTAACTCTATAAAGATACAATCATCTGCTATTATAACAAGTTAACAGCCTGGAAAGTTCAGAATAGTACCAATAAAAAAGCAGCGCTGAAACACTGCTTTTTTATTTTTTATTTAATTTTTTAGGAACTCAACAAAGTGTTTATTTCATTGCCTAAAAAATATAACCGCGATCGCATTTTAAAAGGCCGCAGTTTGCCGTGTTTTATCCAGTCATATACAGTTGGCTTTGTTACCCCAAAAAGCGAACACACTTCGTTTATTTTATATAATGGTTTTTGAGTCATCCCAGGCGTTTGTATCAATTCCGAAACAACAGTATTTATTTTTGTCTTGTCATAATGGGCTATTTCTTCTCTTATCAATTGTTGCATTTGCTGCCAAAATTGTTCCGGCTCATAAGGGAACAATATAGGTGTACTGTTATTTTCCATTTTACACTATTTTACCATTCATAAAATCCTTTTACTTCAAATAATTGGTAAAGCTCCTTTATGGAGCCTTACCACGGGTATCCCCGCTTCATTCATCTTATCGCTGGCAAGTTGTCCTCCGGCATTGCTTGCTTCCTTTTTCAGATGAACTATTTTATGGCTCCATATACACCAGACTTCCCAACAGCGGGTGATAGGAAGGAATATAGGTAATATAGCCAAATGCGATTAATTCTTTTAAGCACTTGTGATAAGTGTTTTTTGCATTTATATGCGAAAGCTGCATTAATTCTTTTCGTGTTACCTGTACAGGGTCTTTAAAGCCGTTTAGATGCCACTTCTGGAATATCGCCATGTATAGGCAGATATGGCTGCTGCCAATACGTTTATCATTGATAGACATAACGAAAAATTTGGTAAGGGCCGGTAATATCATAAATACATTTTTAGGTTATCGTGATATACTGCGACTGTAATCTCGCTTATGTTCCTGTTGTGATTCCTGTTTTTGTTCTTTATGCTGCTGATATTCCCGCTTCATTTCCTGGTTGTACACGACAATATTTTTGTATTGAGGCGAAGCTTCCAGGTGCGCCTTTCTTTCCTTGCCATTCTCATTAAACGTAACCATAGCGATATTACCTTTTTGAAGGTTCTTCATCAATTTTTCTTTTGCTTCCTCATTACCATGTTGCAAAGGCAGTTTTTGTAAAGCTTTTCCAAGATCATAACCATAGCCATCATGGTAGTGATTCACCTTATAGTTTCCGTTTTCTTTAGGAGCTTCCAGGTTCAACTGCATCCAGGCTTTATAAGGCTGGTTTTCTTTACTGATAAGTTCTTTATACACGCTTCTTCCACTAAGCAGGTTTTCTGCTTCACGGAGGGTGACGCCCTTGCCTTTGTTTAAGTAAAATACATGCTGTCTTTCTTCACCGTTAGCCGTGGTAAGCTTTGCTGTATAACTATTGAAAAATACGCGCTCATCTTTATCCGATTTCCTGAAGTTTAATGTTGCTTCTAGATCGCCATCGTCTTTTTTATACTGCAGTTGAAATTCCTTTGCACCTGCCTGCAATTGTTTATCCAGTTCATGATATAGCTTTTCACCGAAGCCCATATATTTCAACTGGTCTTTCAGGTATTGCACATTTTCTTTGTCCATAGTTTCATGTTTTAATGTTGATCGAATTAAATTCTGTTTAAGGTTTTGCCCGTAATGGATTTGGCGGAATACATCAGCAAGTGAACTGGCATAAATAACTTCATAATATTTATAGTGGCTGATATTAAGCGCAGCAAATTCATATGCCTGATCCGCATGCTTAAAGCCATATACATCTTCCTGTTGTAAAAAATAAGAGATCGTGTTGTAGGCAAACCAGCACCTGTTATTGGCCAGTGCTGTTTCAATACATTGCATGGCTTCATCCGATATGACATGCTCAGTTGGCATCTTCAATATTGCAGGATTTTCGCTTTTAATAATTTTCTATGGCTTATATGCAATTCCAAATCACGCCCACCGTTTTTTTCACCTGCCTGTACTACCAGTTCCTGCTTGCTGGAAATAGTAAAAGGCATAAATGCAAAAACAGGAGTATCGGTTCGCAAGCCATCAACTGTTTGAATGGAAGTTGCGTACAAAGGCTTTAATTCTGTTTCCTGTACAGC
>JAEWBD010000054.1 GCA_023391315.1 Bacteroidota bacterium
CATCTGTTCTGCCTGCTGCGCATTAAGCGCCACGGCCGATTTTGTAATGTCCATTGCGCTTAGCCAGTCGCCAAAACGTTCAATCCAGTTATCGGTTGGAATATTTTGTTTGCGCATACCAAAACCATGGCCGCCTTTTACATACATGTGCAACTCTGCGGGATGTTTTGCAGCTAGCCATTTGTTATATAAACTTATGCTGTGCGGCGCAAGTCCTAACTGGTCGTCAGATGCGGCCGTAAGAAACATTGGCGGCGCATCTGCTGATACGGTTGTTTGAAGGCTGTCGGGGAAAAATGCATATACCGGCGCCACAAAATCGGGTTTGTTATCAGCCGTATAATTAAATGCGGAAGCCGCAGCAACAGTGCCGCCTGCAGAAAAACCCATGATGCCAATTTTATTGGCATCAATATCATATTCCTGTGCATGTTTGCGCACATAACTGATGGCTTCGCGCCCATCAGCAATTGCCATTAAAATTGCAGTTGTTGTTTCCTCGTCATTTTCGCTTCCTTTGCTTATCATGTCCATCATTTCCTGTATGGGATTATCGTTTTTGCTATGCACCAGGCGGTATTTTAATACAAAACAGGTGATGCCTTTTTTATTAAGCCACTTGGCCACATCAACACCTTCGCTGTTGATGGATAAAAGATGAAAACCGCCGCCCGGCGCAATAATAACCGCCGTATTTGTTTTGGGCGCCGTAGAGTCGGGCAGGTAAACGGTTAATGTGGGATGCGATACATTGTATACTATCGGTGTTTTAAACAGGTTGCTGTCCTGACGAGCTTCATCCCAGTTCCAGTTCTCCGAACCGGGCGCTGCGCCATTGTACAGGGGAATTACTTTTTGTGCATGGATGTTTAGTGAAAGTGTAAACAGAATCAATCCAAAAAAACATTTCTTCATGGCAATTGCTTTTTTAGGCTGAAATATAAAACTGTTTTGGTTATGCAATGTATAAAAATTGCAAAGGCCTGGGTATGCTTAGCCACCGAGATGCAGATTATGTGTGCATCTGTGACTGATAAATCTTTATCTGTATTTTATCATTAATAAGATCAGGTTGCCAAACATTGTTATGCCGGAAATTGAATTTACTTTGCCATTATGAACGAAGCGGAAAGAAATATTTTAGGGTTGCATTTGCCCACCGATCCGCGCTGGGTTAACCTTGCGTCCATCAGCCTGGAAGATATTTTAACTGATCATGCCTATTGCGAACAGAAAGCAGCTACAAGCTGCATTTCATTGATACAACGCTACCCTGATAAAATTGAGCTCGTGAATGAATTGTCGCCAATAGTTACGGAAGAATGGGGGCATTTTCGTTTGGTATTGCAGGAACTGCGAAAACGCAATTTGCAACTGGGCAAGCAACGCAAAGATGAATATGTAAATAAACTATTGCAGTTTGAAGTAAAGGGCGGGAGAGAAGAAGACCGTTTATTGGATAAGCTTCTGATATGTGCTTTAATTGAAGCCCGCAGTTGTGAACGTTTTAAACGTTTGAGCGAGGGTTTGAATGATGATTACCTGCGTAATTTTTATCGCCGTTTTATGGAAAGTGAAGCGGGGCATTATGTAACGTTTATTGAACTAGCCGAAACCTATATTGATAAAGATAAAGTGCGCAAACGCTGGCAGGAATGGCTGACATATGAAGCGGATATCATTAAAAAACTCGAACCAAGAGGTGACAGGATGCACTGAGGAAAGGTTGAAGGTAAAAGTATAGGGTACGAAACAGCAAACGATGTGTTATGATTTATATTACGCAACTGGTATATATTAAAGAAGGACAGGAAGATGTATTTCATGAATTTGAAAACATTGCCATGCCCATAATTTCAAAATATAATGGGCGGCTTTTGCTACGCATCAGGCCTGCAGAAAATAATTTTATAGAGCATCATATTGATAAGCCCTATGAAATTCATTTGGTAGAATTTGAAAGTGAGCAGGACCTGCTGAATTTTTCAAAAGATGAAGAACGAAAACAATTCCTGCACCTGAAGGAGCAATCTGTAAAATCAATTTTACTGATAAAGGGAACACAGGTTTAATATATAAATAGCATTCCTCTTACCGGCAAATCAATATTGATAGTGCGTATAAGCTCAATTAACTAACTCCACTCTTCTGCTTCTTTTTGCTTTTCACGCTTGTAAACCCTTGAAGATAGATAAACGCCTAATTCATATAAACCAAACAATGGCAGGAACACTATCGTCTGGCTATACCAGTCGGGGCTTGGTGTAATAATAGCGGCAATAACCAACAAAATCACCAGGGCATATTTTCTTGAGCGGCGCAGGAAATGCGGTGTAATAATGCCCACTTTTGTCAGGGCATAAGTAAGCACGGGCAGTTCATATGCAATACCGCAGCCTAAAATAAGATTGGTAAGGTTATCAATATAATCGTTAATGGTTGGTTGTGTTTGTACCGTATTGAGCGCACTTACCTGGAAAGTGGCAAGGAAATTAAAAGTAAAAGGGCCGAGCACAAAATATCCGAAAGCTGCACCCAGGAAGAAAAAGAAAGATATCCAAAAGATAACGAACCTTGTTCCTTTAAGCTCTCTTGGTTTAAGCGCCGGTTTTACAAAACGCCAGAACTCCCAGAAAATATAAGGGAACGCAATAATTAAACCTCCTACAAACGCTATAGAAAAGCTGCTGAAAAATTGCCCGCCGAATGTTGTGGTTTGCATTTTCACGTCAACCGGCGCCAGGCATAATCCATCGCCGAGGCCAAGTTTATGGCTGAGGTTGCAAATAACACGGTAGCTTATAAAATCAGGATTGATGGGGCCTGAAATAATATTATCGAAAACCCATTGTATCTTAATAAAGATAAGTGCTGCAAAAAATAAAACTGCAATTAGTGAACGTACAATATGCCATCTTAATTCTTCAAGATGGTCAACGAAAGCCATTTCTCCTTTGCCCTGGTTTCTGCGGCCAATGAATCCTTCAGTCATTTATATTGGTCTTTTATTTTAAAGGGGTACAAATGTACGGGGCTGAATGACAAATGGATTTATAAAAATTATTTAACTGAAGAAGTTTAAATGGTAGAGGTTTTAAGATTCAAGGTTTTCCTAATCCCATTACAAATTCCCAATTCTCCACTAATCAGCCAATCAACTATTCAACTCCTCAGCTTTCATTACCGCAATATCTTCAACTTTACCATTTCAATACGGGTATCGCTTACGGTAATAATGTCAAATTCATATTTATCTATAATGATGCGCTCTTTGGCGCGGGGAATGGTTTCATGCTGATTGATGATATAGCCGGATAAAGTTTCAGAATCAGAATCGGGAAAATCGAGGCTATACTTTTCATTAAGATAATCCAGTTCAAGCCTGCCTGAAAAAATAAATTCATTTTCTGCTATCTGTTTTTCAACAAATTCTTCTGTATCATATTCATCTCTTATCTCCCCAAAAATTTCTTCCAGTATATCTTCCATGGTTATAATACCTGCTGTGCCACCAAATTCATCCACCACCCAGGCAATGGTTTTTCTCTCCTTACTGAATTTATTGATGAGGTCTGTGGCGCTCATTGTTTCGGGAACCACAGGTATGGGCAATAAGATGGAGCGTAATTCTGTAGGCCTTTTAAACAGGTCGAGCTGGTGTACATAGCCTTGTATATTGTCTATATTGCCTTCATACACCACAAGCTTGCTTAACTTGGTTTCAACAAAAAGTTTCAGCACATCATCAACCGGCGTATGCAATTCTATCGCTTCAATTTCTGTTCTCGGAACAAGACATTGGCGAACTCTTACAGAAGGCAAAGACAAAGCATTTTCAAAAAGCTCTGTGTTCAAATCCTGCGTTTCGGGATCCTGTTCGCGTGTTTGCTGATAGAAGTTTTCAAGATCAATTTTTATAAAAGGCTCGTTTTTATCTTTTGCCTTTACATTGAACAGGTATTTTAAAACAGCTTCTGATATTCTTACAAATAAAGAAGCTACAGGATTGAGTATTTTATAAAACAATTGAGCTACCGGCGCAAAAAAATTCAGAAGGCTATTATTCTTTGCACGGAAAACAGCCCTTGGCAAAAACACGCCGGTGAGTAAAACAATAAGGGAAGAGACAATTGTATCGGCCAGCAGTTTTACATAAGCGTTGGTTAATTTAAGCGGATTCCATAACGAAGTGCGCAAAAGTTCGCTGAACAGTAAACCATAACAAACAAGAAAAATGCTCATGCCAACCAAACACATACCAATAAACCCGGACGGGGCTTCCATGAACCTTGAAAGAATAGAACCACTGCTCAATCCCTGCTTTTTCTTAAGTTCAACAGACAGCCTGCTGGCGCTGACAAACGCTACTTCTATGCCCGAAAAGAAAGCTATAAAAAGCAGTGTAACTGCAATGTATATAACCAGGTTAACAG
>JAEWBD010000055.1 GCA_023391315.1 Bacteroidota bacterium
GCACAACCTCGATGAGCTTACCCTCAGCTTAAAAAAGGAAGGTTTTAAAACCAATATAGAAACTTCCGGCTCCTCATCGCTTTCAGGCTATTGGGACTGGATTTGCCTTTCGCCTAAAAAATTTAAAAAACCTTTACCGGAAGTGTTTGCCGCCGCCAATGAACTGAAAGTGGTGGTATATAATAAATCAGACTTTAAATGGGCGGAAGAAAATGCGGCGCAGGTTTCGGCAGGTTGTAAACTTTACCTGCAGCCCGAGTGGAGCAAAGCCGCAGCAATAACACCGTTAATAATAGATTATATCAAACAACATCCCCGGTGGCAGCTAAGCCTGCAGGTGCATAAATACCTCAACATTCCATAAGGGCCAGGCAACCGGTTTTCTTTACAATACCTGCTCATGAATTGGCGGGATAAACAATTTCCAATTCCCTTCGGATATCACTTCTATATTACCATCAACAACCTGAATCGCTGTCTGGTCATCAATCAGGTAAGACGGAACAGGTAAAGTTTGTGCTAATTTTTCCAGGTTTGTCAAAGAATTACCGGGAAACTGTTCATGATCAAGATGCGGGTGTATGGCAAAATCAACCATTCCCAAACACTTGTCAGTATTCTTTGGTAAAGTATGATGGCCATAAGTGGTTCCAAAGCGTGTCATAATCATACTTCCGGCGCTTAAACCCACATAAACAATTTTGTGCAGCAGGGAAGGCAACATTGCTGCCAGCCCGGATTGCTGCATCCAGTAACAGAGATACTGGCAATCGCCACCGCCCACAAGCAATGCATCTGTCTTCTCAAGCACCGGCACCCAAAGTTCTCTTTTCATGGTAGGCAGCGCCGTAAGCTCCAGCAACCCTAAAGATTTCCAGCCAGCTTCGCAAAAAGGGTCGCCCAAAGTCCCGCAAATTACTTTTCTTATAATTTCGGCGCCGCCGGGTATACCGTAAATAGCCGTAGGAATAAAGAGCGCTGTTGATGCTTCAATGGGCTTGCCCAGCAGGCCGGCCAGTGCGTTGCGGATGCTTTGATTACTTATACCGGCAGAAGTGAGCAGCAGCTTCATACGCTTTTGTTTGTTATCATCATGACCTTCCAATGAAAATATTGTTAAGCCGGCGAATGCAATAGTTATAATGGCTGCAATATAATCAGCATATTTTTATGCGGGATCGTAATAGCAACCGGCAGCCGGGCATGTGCTATTCTTTTGCTTCATCCCTTTCCACCTTTATGGTGCATTCGCCCACCAATGCTGCAACGGCGCCGATAGCCGCCAGCACAGGCGCCACCAGGGCGCCCACTACGCCAATCGTTAATGGAAAGCTCATTAACTCTTTACCATCTTTATCAATAATGGTGATCTTTCTTATGTTGCCCTCTTCTATTAATTCCTTCACTTTTTTAAGCAGGTTTTCGCCATGTACTTTAAAGGATTCCTGGAAACTCATGGTATTTGTTTTATAGGTTATTAAATAATATTAGCCGATAATGAAATTAATACAAATGTTCAGCTTTTAGAAGTAAGCCTATGCGGGCTTAACTCTTAATGGCTTATATGGACCTTTTTTACAAAGGCAAGCTCTTTTGTATTCCACAGGTACAGCATAACGAAAATGGTAAAATGATATTTGGTCTCAAATTCCACGGCAAATTTCTTCTTTAGATTGCTTTTGGTGCAGTTAACTGTAATAAGGCTTGCATCAGGCGACCACCCGTAATCAAACCTGTACTCTGCCATTTGTATTTTTTCTAAAAACTGTTCAGGCGCTTCAATCCATATTTTGCCTTTGTACCAGTATTCATCTTCCAGCATAATCTCATATTCTACGTTGTAAAAGGAATTCTCGGCAAGAACGCCCTGCATCAGCCTGAAAAAATCTATGGTGAAATTATCAGTGCTGTCAAGAATCTGGTAGCTGGCTATTTCCGGTATTATCCCGGCATAGTTAAGCCGGTAAACAATCAGCTTGCGCATGCCGCTTTTTAGCTCAGATTCGCTTATCCATTTAAGCTCCTCTTTTACGTAAGGGGAATTGATTGAATTTTTGGAATGAATAAGTATGAAGAAATCGCAGCTTTTTATTTTGCGCTGTAATTCTGTTTTCCAGTTGGCGCCAACATGTATGGATTTTATATCGAGGAAAACATCATGGCCTGCATCAAGCTTGTAAATATGATTGCGGATGTTGTCTGCTACCGCAGCATCTTTTCGTGAGTAGGAAATAAAGAAGTTAGCCATAAATTGTATATATGAATTTAAGCTAACATTTCTGAATTATAGCTGAAATGTTGACGCGATCTGATTAATGAAAACACACCCTTCTTACTTTTCAACCAATTAACCTTTAGAAAGAAATGCTTTCACCAGCAACTGGTATTTTTCGCTCAACGGAACCACCGGCAGGCGCAGGTAGTTTTCTATCAATCCCATTTCTGCCAGAAATGCTTTTACACCGGCAGGATTGTTTTCGGCAAACATTAATTCATATGCACCGGCCAGTTTATCGTTAATGGATTTTGCCGTTTTAAAATCATGCTTTAAGCTACTTCTTACCATTTCAGAAAATTCTTTTGGGAAAGCATTTCCCGCAACGCTGATAACGCCCTGCATACCGCAGGCAATTTGCGGCATACCCAAAGCATCATCGCCGCTTACCACCAAAAAGTCTTCCGGTGCATCCCGCAATACCTTAACGCATTGCGCAAAATCGCCCCCGGCTTCTTTAATGCCTTTAATATTTTCAACTTCCCGGGCAAGCCGGATGATTGTATCAGCCTCTACATTTTTAGATGTTCTGCCAGGCACATTATACAAGAGAATTGGTTTAGGCGATGCTTCCGCCAGGGTTTTATAATGCTGGTAAATGCCTTCCTGGGAAGGTTTGCTGTAATATGGTGAAGCACTTAAAACAGCAATTGATTCTTCGAGCGGAAATGTTTCCAGGTCGTGCACCAGTTCGGCTGTATTGTTGCCGCCGATACCTACTACTACAGGAACACGGTTTTTTACAACATCGTAAGAAAACTTAATGATGTCTTTCTTTTCTGCTGTATTTAAAGTGGGGGCTTCGCCGGTGGTACCCAATACAACAATATATTCAACATTGCCCTCAATTACATAATCAATCATTCTTTTGAAGGCATCGTAATCAATATCAAAATTTTTTTTGAAAGGAGTAACCAGCGCCACACCGGTACCGGTTAATGTATCTTTTAAAGAAGCCATGTTGCTTGTTTGTGAATTGTTGATATGTAGAAAGATTGATTGGTTAATGGTTGAAAAAGTTACCGGGGCGTTTTCCCAATCAACTTATCAACTGATGAACCCGTCAACCCCCTAACCCATATTATGAAATACTTTGCTCACGTCATCATCCTGTTCCAGGCGTTCAATGAGTTTACTCACATCTTCCGCCTGTTCTTCGGTAACAGGAACGGTGGTTGTTGGAATCCATTCCAGCTCTGCGCTTAAAGGCGTAATGCCCTTATCTTCCAAAGCCTTTTGGAGGTTGCCGAAATCAGTATAGGCAGAACGTAAAACAATTATATCGTTTCCGTTTTCATCCGTGCTTTCACCCATTTCTTCCAGGCCAAAATCGATGAGTTCCAATTCCAGTTCCTCCACATTCAGGCCTTCCGGCTTTAGTTTAAAAACGCCCATTTTCTTAAACTGGAAACTCACGCTGCCATTATTGCCCAGCGTGCCGCCACCTTTATTAAAATGACTTTTTACGTTGGCCACTGTACGCACATGGTTATCAGTTGCTGTTTCTACAAGCAATGCCACACCGTGCGGCGCATACCCTTCGTATAAAATCTCCTCATAGTTATCCATTTCCTTGCCCATGGCCCGCTTTATGGCAGCTTCCACGCGGTCTTTCGGCATGTTTACACTCTTTGCATTCTGCATGCAGCGGCGCAATGCCGGGTTCGTGGCAGCATCCGGCCCGCCTGCCTTTACGGCAATGGCAATTTCCCTTCCTATGCGTGTAAACTGTTTAGCCATCCTGTCCCAGCGGGCAAACATGGTGGCTTTTCTAACTTCAAAAATTCTACCCATAACACTTTATATAAAAACTGAACTTTTCTTTAAGGGGCGTAAAGTAAATAAAACTTTGGCGGAGTTTTTTTATATCAGCAAAATTTCTGTTGAGCAAACAGGGAACTTTATCATAAGAAATGAAACGTAAGGAAATAATTACTGGTGAAGCCGTAACCCGAAATGCTAAAAACTATCCTTATTCGCCAGTTGCCCGCAGGCGGCGTCAATATCTTTACCGCGGCTGCGGCGCAGCCTTGCATTTACACGATGGCTGTCAAGATAATGCATAAACGCCCCTATTGTTTCTTCATCAGGCTTGGCAAAACTGGCGCCGTCTATAGGATTGTATTCAATAATATTCACCAGGTCGGCAGGCACCTGGCGATAGATCTTTACTAACTCCTCTGCATCCTGTTGCGAGTCATTAAAATTCCTGAATAAGATATACTCAAACGTTACTTCATTCTTGGTTTGCTTATAGAAATAATTAAGCGCTTCAATGAGTGACTTTATATTGTTTGAATCGTTAATCGGCATTATTTCATGGCGCTTTTTATCGTTGGCCGCATGCAGCGATAAAGCCAGTTTAAAACGTACTTTATCATCGCCCAGCTTCTTTATCATCTTCGCAACGCCGGCGGTTGAAACCGTTATGCGGCGCGGGCTCATACCAAGGCCATCTTCTGCGGAAATTTTATCGATGGCTTTCAGCACATTATTATAATTGAGCAATGGTTCGCCCATGCCCATAAAAACAATATTGGTTAACCGCTTGTTGTAGATCCTTTCTGTTTGTTCATTTATCAGCGCTACCTGGTCGAAAATTTCATCGAAGGTTAGGTTGCGCTCCCGCTCCATTTTGCCGGTAGCGCAAAATTTGCAGCTTAAGCTGCAGCCGATCTGCGAAGAAACACAGGCCGTTTTCCTTTCTTCCGTTGGAATTAAAACGCCTTCAACAAAATGATGGTCGAAGGTTTCGAAGCGGCTTTTCACCGTTCCGTCTGCACTGTATTGCGTGGCATTAATGGTTAGTGCTGGCAAGGAAAAATGATCAGCCAGCTTATTGCGCAAATCTTTGCTGATGTTTGTCATGGCATCAAAGCTGCCGGCATGTTTCTGCCACAGCCATTCATATACCTGTTTTGCACGAAACTTCTTTTCATCAATTTCGGCAAAATAATTTTCGAGTTCGCTTAAACTTAAATTCCTGATGTTGTTTTGCTGTGCAGAAAGCATTTTGCAAAGATAAGCTGAAGGCAATAGCTAAATTTACAATACCATCATACAAAAAGATAAAATTGGCGGCAAAGGAATTACGCTTTTTGTTCTCTCAAGCAAAACAATTGTCAGGCTTTACTGTGGTACTGTTAAATTTTAGAAGTGCTTGTTAAATGCTGTTTCAGAACCTTGTGTCTAAATACAATTATTACCGGCATAATGTTCTTGCCATCCGGTCTTTTTAGCTGCAGTTTTATTTGATAGCGGAGGCTATCGGTTTATATAATGAACTGGTAAGAAATTCCTTATCAGTTCATCTTCACATTTACTGCATCGCCTTTGTACGAAATAGCTTTCTCCTTCGCATCAAAGTTCAATGCGACACGTTTTTCTTTTGTTATCCAAACAATATCAAAGCTGCGTTTTGCCAGCATGTTATTAAATGCGCCTTCCCGTTTTCCAATGGTTAATGTTTTTGTTTGTTCATTGTAGGAAATTGGAATGATGGAGTATTTCCCTTGTTCATAATTATAATTCGTGCCCTCATCCTCATACAAATCAAATTGCGCATCCTTTCCTGTGTAAACGTATAAGGTTATTTTGTCCTGTGGCTTTTCGCCGGTGTATTGCAAATCCACACCAAACGGAACGATGGAACCTTCTTTTACAAACACCGGCATTTTTTCGTAAGGCGCATCAGCATGTATTGTTTGTCCGCCATCAAAATATCTTCCTGAATACAGATCATACCAACCCTGCCCGTTTGGCAAATAAACTTTCCGTTCAGTTGCTTTATATGCATAAACAGGATTAATCAAAAACGAAGGCCCAAACATATATTCATCATTAATACCTTTTACGGCTTTGTCGTTGGCAAAATCCATTATCAGGCCACGCATGATCGTGTAATCTTTTATATAACCCCAGCCTGCCAAAGAATAGATATAAGGCATTAAACGGTAACGGAGTTTATCATAATACAACATGCTTGTAGAGGCCGGGCTTCCTTCAGGCGCTATGTTATACATTTCACGAAAAGGAAACTGGCCGTGCGCACGGAACAGAGGACAGAAAGCGCCAAACTGGTACCAGCGTGTATTCATTTCGCGCCATTCAACCAGGTCTTCGCCCTGCGGGTTTTGATAACGTTGCTCTGTTGCAAAACCGCCAATATCCATCGTCCAGTAAGGAATGCCCGATAAAGAAAAATTAATGCCGGCAGCAATCTGGTCTTTCATATTAGGCCATGTTGAAGAAATATCGCCGCTCCAGGTGGCTGCACCATAACGCTGCGAACCGGCAAATGCAGAGCGTGTTAAAATAAAAACCCGCTTACCGGGGTTTGTTTCGCGCTGGCCTTCATAAATGCCTTTTGCATTTTCCAGCGGGTAAGCATTCAGGTAACCGGCAGAACTGCCCAATGCAAACGGCGTCATCTGCTCTTTTCTTTTGATTGAATTTACATTGGAAAGAATATCGGGTTCGCTGGCATCCATCCACCAGGCGTCAACACCTTTTTTATATAGTTTATCGTTCAGCAAATCCCAGAAACCTTTGCGTGCGCCTGCATTAAACGCATCATAAAACGTAGAAACATAACCCTGTGCAATCCAGTCGCGCTGGCTGTCGGCAACATTTCTTGTATATAACCAGCCATGCTTTTTAAAATCATTATAAACCGGAATGCCCTCATAAAATTTCGGCCACACGGAGATCATAAAATGCGTGTTGTATTTATTATGCAATACACTGATCATGCTGTCTGCATTGGGAAATCTCGATTTATCAAATTCCTGGCTGCCCCATTTATCCTGCTCCCAATAATTCCAGTCGAGCACAATATTGTCCAGCGGAATTTTTCTTTTCCGGAATTCATCAACGGTGCTTAAAATCTCATCCTGTGTTTTATAGCGTTCGCGGCTTTGCCAGAAACCCATTGCCCATTGCGGCGCAATAGTTGCCTTGCCGGTTAACGTGCGGTACCCCGCAATAATATCATCTGCATTATTGCCGTAAATAAAATAGTAGTCAAGTTGCTTGCCGGCTTCTGATGAAAAACTGTAATCGTTTATTTGAGAGGAAGGAATGGGCGGAAGATATTTTGCAGAAATGTATGATTCGCCGCCATCAGGTATCCACTCAATCTTTAAAGCATATTTCTTACCTGCATCCAAATGCTGATGCAATACAACAGCGCCGGGATTCCAGGCCTGGCGCCAGCGGTCAACCAGTAGTTTTCCATTAATCCAAACCTTAAAATAACCGGCATAGGTAAAACGGAAATTATGATCGCCTGAAATGTCAGAGCTTATCGATCCTTCCCAGACAATTTTTCCCTTGGCGATATTAAAATTGGATGGCAGCCTTTGTTTTGTATCATTTAAAAAAGCATAATCAATTGCTGATTCAGCTTTTATAAAATCAGCCTTTGCATTGTTTTTATTGTTGAAATAAGAAGCCGTTAACCAGCCCAATTCATCATCTTTTGAAAACAATTTCAAGGCTGATAAATTTTGATAAGGACGTATATCACCAACGGTTGTAAGCGAAGCATTATCCCAAAGAATACCATAATTTTTGCTGGAAACAAGTAAAGGAACTGCCACTTCTGTATTGTTCTGAAAAAGGTAAACCTGGTTATTGCGATAGTTTACAATACCATCCTGGTGCTGGCCCAAACCATACAAAGCATCATCAGGCGTGGTGGTAAATGTTTGCCTGGTGTTATAAAAAGGTTCGCCGTCAAATACAGCAGGCACAAGGCTTCTGCTATCGTTTTGCTTTTCCTGCAAAATGGTTTTTCCGTTTACATCAGTAAAAGATACGGCGCCTGTTTGCTTGTTGACAGACGCCTTAAGCGCATTGGTTTTAAGCTGAACAACATCATTCGAATCATCAACTGTAAAATTTATTTTTTGTGAGGATGGATCATTTAAAATGATTAAGCTTTCGTTCCGAAAATTATTTGTTACGCTGGCTGCAACTCTTATAATCCTGTCATTTACTACCTGCAGCTTTACAGCCTGCACGTTGCCGGAATAATTTTGATTTGGATAAACAATAATGCCATCATCCGTTTTTGTAAATTTTTGGGCAGAGGCATTTGTGGAAATGAAAATAAGTGATAAGCAAGCACCGGTAAAATAGCTGGCAAGTTTATACATCGATAAAAATTAAATGATCAATTCAGGTAAAAGTAAATCAGTTCAACAAATGAAAAATATCAAATGCCTGTACTTTTTGCAACAGGCAAAAGCATAAAAGCAAAGTATATTTGCCGCCTTATTAAATCATGATGAACGATTGTTATATAGTTGATGCAGTAAGAACACCTATAGGCAAGTATGGCGGCAGGCTAAGCTCCATTCGCCCGGACGATTTACTGGCGCATGTTATAACGGCTTTACTCAACCGTAACCCGGTTGATCCGCGGGATATAGAAGATGTAATTGCCGGTGATGCCAACCAGGCCGGTGAAGACAATCGTAATGTGGCAAGAATGGCAGCTTTGCTGGCAGGTTTGCCGGTTACTGTAGCAGGCTGCACCGTAAACCGTTTGTGCGCCAGCGGGCTTGATTCTATTATGCATGCGGCCCGTGCTATTATGTGTGGTGAAGGCATGCTGTACATTGCCGGCGGCGTGGAAAGCATGAGCAGGGCGCCGTTTGTGATGGCTAAGGCCGAAGGCGCTTTTCAGCGTAAGCAGGAGATGCATGATTCTACTATTGGCTGGCGGTTTACCAATAAGCAACTGGCAAAATTATACCCGCCTTATTCTATGGGCGAAACTGCGGAGAATGTTGCTTATCAGTTTAAAATAAGCCGCGAAGCACAGGATGAATTCGCCCTGCATTCGCAGGAAAAATATTTTAAGGCTTTGGCGGAAAATAAATGGGAAGATGAAATTGTGGCGGTAGAAATGATTGCCGATAAATTGATAACCTGGTTTTCGCAGGATGAACATCCACGCAAAACATCGCTTGAAAAACTGGCGGCATTAAAACCCGCATTTGCGAAAGACGGGTCGGTAACGGCGGGCAATTCATCCGGTATTAATGATGGCGCTGCCGCTTTACTGCTGGCAAGCGAAGAAGCGCTGAAACTGTTTAACCTTGAACCATTAGCCAAAGTTGTAAGCATGGGTGTTGCCGGTGTAGACCCGTCTATTATGGGTATTGGCCCGGTGCCCGCTACGCAAAAAGCCTTAATAAGAGCCGATCTCAAAGTAGCTGACCTGGATTTGATTGAACTGAATGAAGCTTTTGCCGCTCAATCATTGGCCTGTATTAATGAGCTGGAATTAGATATGGCTAAAGTAAATGTAAATGGCGGCTCCATCGCCATTGGCCACCCGCTTGGCTGCAGCGGCTCCCGTATTTCTGCCACTTTATTGCACGAAATGAAAAGACAAAATCTGAAATATGGCTTGGCAACTATGTGCGTAGGCGTGGGCCAGGGCGCTGCCATTATTTATGAAGGATTGTAAGTATTTTGTTTTTTAAATACATAATTTCAGCCCGGGGCTTTCAAATTTCTACAAGTTTGTCTTAAATTAATGCCATTAAACGCAAATTCTGCTTGTGGCATTTTAATTGAACGTATCTACCTTCGCTTTTTTAGCGATATTAAATGACAAACTGACTTTGAAAGGAATATGAATAAATTTATGCTTAGTGATGAAGATGCAGATTTTTTGCCCATCATACCCATCAACGAAAATGACGACCAGGATAAAAACCTGGTAGTTCCAGATACGCTTCCGCTTTTGCCCTTAAGAAATACAGTATTATTTCCGGGTGTTGTGCTGCCGATAACCGTGGGCCGCGATAAAAGTATCAAAGCCGTAAACGAAGCTTACAAGGGTGATAAATTAATCGGTGTGCTTTCTCAGAAAGATGCCAATGTGGAAGAGCCCGGACCGGAGGATATGTGTGAAATTGGCACCGTAGCTAAAATTGTGAAGCTGATAAAAATGCCCGATGGCGGCACTACAATTATTATCCAGGGAAAGAAAAGGTTCAGCGTAACCAGCATTATTCAAACCGAACCTTATTATACAGCCTCCATCCGGGTTTTAGCGGAAAACGAAGTTTCGCCTGAAGAAAATTTTGATGCGCATCTTGCGTCTATCAAAGACCTTGCGGCACAGATAATACAGATTTCGCCCAATATGCCGGCGGAAGCAGCTATTATTTTAAAGAATATAGAAAGCCCGTCTTTTCTTATCAATTTTGTAAGCAGTAATTTAAACAGTGATGTTATTGAAAAACAAAACCTGCTTGAAATTGACGATCTCACATTACGCGCAGAAAAGCTGATAGAGCTATTACATAAGGAACTGCAATTTGCAGAACTGAAAAATAAGGTAACCACCAAAACACGCACAGAGATTGATAAGCAGCAACGCGAATATTTTTTACAGCAGCAGTTAAAAAGCATCAAAGATGAACTTGGCGGCGATACCAACGAACGGGAAATCGCCGAAATGAAGAAAAAAGCGGAGAATAAAAAGTGGAGTGACGCGGCAAGAGAAATGTTTAAAAGCAACATTGCCAAGCTGGAAAGAATGCATCCTACAACAC
>JAEWBD010000131.1 GCA_023391315.1 Bacteroidota bacterium
GATTCGAACCTGCGACCCCCTGGTCCCAAACCAGGTATTCTACCGGGCTGAACTACCTCCCGAATCCTTTCCGGATGAATTATTCCTCCGAAAGGGCTGCAAAAGTAAGTGTTTGGGATATATCACCCAACTGATTTAAAAAATTATGCATTTACGCATACCTGCTTTTGTGTGCCGAGCTGTTCTATGGAAAGCTCCACCACATCACCTGCTTTTAGATATTGAGGTTCTTTCATGCCAAGCGCAACACCGGGAGGCGTTCCCGTTAAAATAATATCGCCGGCTTCCAGCGTCATAAATTGCGACAGGTAATGCACCACATGGTAAACATTAAAAATCATTTTAGAAGAGTTGCCGTTTTGCATCTGCACACCATTTACACTCAGTTTCATCCATAGGTTTTGCGGATCTTGTATTTCATCGGCAGTTAATAAATAAGGCCCGAGCGGGCTGAAATTATCGCAGGACTTTCCTTTTGTCCACTGGCCGCCGCGCTCAATCTGAAATTCTCTTTCAGACACATCGTTTACTATAGCATAACCTGCGATGTACTCTTTTGCATCATCTGTATTTTCAAGATAGCGCGCTTCTTTTTTTATTATCACTGCCAACTCAACTTCCCAATCCGTTTTTTTACTGTTTCTTGGTATAAGAATATTATCATAAGGGCCAACCACCGTATTGGAAGCCTTCATAAAAACAATAGGTTCTTTGGGTATGGCAGCTCCGGTTTCTTCTGCATGGTCTGAATAATTAAGGCCGATACAAATGGCTTTACCCGGTCTGGCAACAGGTGCAGCCCAGCGTTCACGTTCATCTACAACCGGAAGTAATGAAACATCTTCAATAGCTTTCAGCTTTTCAAGGCCACCCTGTTCAAAAAACTCATTATTCCAGTCTTTAAATAAATGTGATGTATCACGACGAATATTTTTATCATCAATAATGCCTGGTTTTTCATTGCCTTTATTGCCAAAGCGAATTAATTTCATTGTAAATGTTTTTTATTTTTTTGATTGCTATAATGGTTTTATTTAAGCTTTAAATTTTTTGGTTGGAGTTCCTTTAACGCCGGTATTCTTTACAACAAATAATTTACCTGCATGCGGCTGTTGCTGTAAAGCTTCATCACTCATCTCTTTACTGGCTGTAGTAATATAAAGATCAGTAAGATTTTCACCGCCAAAAGTGCAGCAGGTAGCATTGGCCACAGGTAAATCCACCTGCTGTAGTAAATCGCCTGTAACGGGATTATACCTTGCCACGCGCCAGCCATCATAAAATGCAACCCACAACATGCCTTCTTCATCAATAGTCATTCCATCAGCAAAACCTTTTTCATGTGTAAGATCAACAACTACCCTTTGGTTATTGATGCTGCCGGTCTCCATGTCAAAATCGAACGCAAATATATAATTGGTCGGTGTGTTAATATAATAGAGAATAGTATTGTCATCATTCCAGGCAAGGCCATTTGAAATAGACACATGTTCTAATTTTTTTTGAATGGAAAGATCTGCATCAACCATATAAAAATTACCCATATTTTCTTCTTCCGTTTTAGACATAGTGCCTACCCAAAACCTTCCTGCCGCATCAGCTTTGCCATCATTACAACGGTTATTCAAACCTTCTTCAGGGTTGATGAGATGCATCACTTCGTTGTTCTCAACATCAATGAAACCAATACCGTTTTCAAGGCCCGCAATAAAACCACCCTGTTCGCGGGGCACAATGCAGCCAATCATTTCACCCGCTTTAAATGATGAATGTTGTTTTGTAATAGTATTGAACTGATGAATTTCCCCCTGCACAATATCAAGCCACCATATCTTTTTTTGCTCCGCATCCCAAACCGGCCCTTCACCCAATTTGCAAATATGATCCAATACTATTTCGGGCTGCAATGCATTATTCATACGCTTTAATTTGAAACAAATATAACCTCATGTAATCTTGTTTAGGTGTTTGGACGGATGAACTTAATTGCAACATCCAAATAAAATTCAGCATTCCTTTAAGCCTAATGGAATATTTAATGCAAGCCCGCCTTCTGCAGTTTCTTTATATTTTGAATTCATATCAATTGCGGTGTCCCACATGGTTTTTATTACTTTATCTAAACTAACCCTCGCATAATCGGGGGAGCTTTGTAATGCAAGCTGTGACGCCGTAATGGCTTTAATAGCGCCCATTGTATTGCGTTCTATACAAGGCACCTGCACCAGCCCGCCAATGGGATCGCAGGTTAAGCCAAGATGATGTTCCATAGCAATTTCAGCAGCCATTAAAGCCTGCCGCTGTGTGCCGCCCAGGCTTTCTGTTAGCGCTGCTGCCGCCATGGAAGATGATACGCCTATCTCCGCCTGGCATCCGCCCATAGCAGCCGATATAGTGGCTTCTTTTTTAAAGATGCTGCCTACTTCAGAAGCTGTTAAAAGAAAACGTATGATCTTTTCCTCATCATCGCCATTGCAAAACGTAATGAAGTATTGCAGCACGGCAGGAATTACACCGGCTGCGCCATTCGTCGGCGCTGTAACAACCCTGCCAAACGATGCATTTTCTTCGTTCACGGCGAGTGCAAAACAGCCCACCCAATCTAAAATATAGCTGAATGTATTACCACCATTACGAATAACGTGCGTCCAGGAAGCATGATCGTTATAATCGTTTTGTTTGATGAGTTTTTTATTAAGATCAAAAGCCCTGCGGCGCACATGCAAGCCACCGGGCAATTCTCCTTTGGTATGACAGCCGCGGTACATACATTCCTTCATCGTATGCCATATATGTAATACACCTTGTTTTGTCTCCGCTTCGCTGCGCCATGCACTTTCATTTTCCATTACTACTTCGTTAATAGATAAACCTGTTTTCATGCACCAGTGTAAAAGATCGGAAGCTGTATTTATAGGAAAAGGAAGATCAATTTTTAGTGTGCTTTTGTTATCCTCATTTTCTTTAACAACAAAGCCGCCGCCTATCGAATAAAATGTTTCGCTTATTTGTATATCATTATCGCAGTCTGCTAAAAAACTTAAACCATTCGGATGAAAAGGCAATGTTTCATTTAATAAGAAAACAACGTTTGCCTGCACTTCTTTTTCACCATTTAAAACAAGCTTTTTTTCAGCAGTAATACGTTCAAATTTTGATGCAATGGAATTTACATCAATCGTCACAGGGTCTTCGCCACATAAGCCCATCAGTACAGCAATATCCGTTCCGTGACCGCGGCCTGTTTTGGCCAGCGAGCCATATAATAATACAGTAACAGATTTTGTTTGAAATAATATATTTTTTTCTGCAAGTGTTTTTATAAACCTTAATGCAGCACGCCACGGCCCCAGTGTGTGTGAGCTTGAAGGGCCCACGCCAATTTTAAACATGTCAAAAACTGAAATAGATTCATGTGGCATATATGCAAATTAAACAGCAGCGTTTTATTTATATCAAATAAAATTTTTTTCAAACCCCTTACAACCTTTTTAACTTTTTTACAGTCAAGCTCGCATACAATATCTGATTAACAAACGTTTTAAATTAAAGACAAAAAATTATGAAAAGAATCTTCGTAAATGTAGCGGTAGCTTTTGGCATTTTAACTTTTGCTTCATGTTTAAAAGATAATGATGGTACATCAAATCCCACACAGGGCGCGTTAATGGTTGCTAACCTAACTCCGGATGCAACAGGAGTTAATGTTACTTTAAATTCAAAAGGTTATGTTAGCAATCTTGGTTACGGGGTTTACACACCTTATTATCTTCAGAATGCTGGCACTTATGATGTAGGCGTTGCATCGGGTTCAACTACTATTTCAGATTCAATAAAACTTGAACCAAATAAGTATTATAGTTATTTTATAATTGATACACTGGCAAGCCTTAAATATGCTTTTGTTGAGGATAAGCTTGTAGCTCCTTCTTCAGATTCCGTATATGTTAGGTTCCTGAATTTTTCTCCTAACTCAGGCGTAGTTAATTTCCGTGATTCTGCCACGCATAATTATTTTTCCAAATCAAGAACATTCAACGATCAGAAAACAACAGCTTCTTATGCTGATTTTACGAAAATGCGGGCAGCAATACTTACTTTCCAGATTGTAGGAAGTGATAGTTCTGTATTAGCCAGCAAAAAAGATACACTGGCCGGCGGACACATTTATACAATAATGGCTAAAGGAAAAGCAAACGGAACAGGTGCACAGGCGTTGGGAATTGGAAAAATTCAGAATTATTAAAACGGGGGTTTATTATTTGAAAACCGTCTTTACCCGAAGACGGTTTTTTATTGCTTGTATGCATCAAACATAGTTTTGCTAACATTGCAGCATGACGGTTGATTATATTATTATCGGGCAAGGCATCTGCGGTACATGGCTTGAATATTATTTGCTGAAAGAGAACAAAAGCTTTATTGTTTATGACAATAATTATTTGCAAAGTGCAAGTAGTATTGCCGGCGGATTGATTAACCCGGTTACAGGCAGGAGAGTGGTTACTACGTGGATGGCGGAAGCATTATTGCCATTTGTTTGGGATGAATACAGTGCTTTGGGTAATACTTTAAATACGCAGTGTATCGATCAGAAAAATATACTCGTATTTCCATCTGCGACAGATTTGCAACAGGCTTTTTTGGAAAGAATAAAGCAGCAAAACAGTTTTATACAACCACCCTCTGTTCCGGGGGAAACGCTGCACAATACATTTAATTTTCCATTTGATGTGTTTGAAATAAGCCCCGGTTATGTAATAAAAATGCAGGCGTTGCTCCAATCTTTTCGTGCGCATCTTAAAGAAAAAAATATTTTAAGAGAAGAGGTTTTTAATGAAGATGAGTTGAAGATAAACGGAAATGATGTTGAGTATAACGGCATAAAAGCAGGTAAACTAATTTATGCCAATGGTATGCATGCATCGCAAAGCAGGTATTGGAAAAACCTGCCTTTTGTGCAAAACAAAGGCCAGGCATTAGTGGTGCATATCGAAGGTTTGGATACATCTTATATTTATAAATTCGGCCATCTTACATTAATTGCCTTGCAAGAAAACGAGTGGTGGGTTGGCAGCAGCAACGAGCTTGAATTTGCAACAATAACCCCAACGGATGATTTT
The DNA here is from genome assembly GCA_023391315.1 of Bacteroidota bacterium. Lineage (GTDB taxonomy): Bacteria > Bacteroidota > Bacteroidia > Chitinophagales > Chitinophagaceae > Parafilimonas. Next base: position 5,124 of record JAEWBD010000131.1, read on the forward strand.
AAAACAAGAACCGTTGCATCTTTAAAATCAATATTAAAAAAAGATTTTAAAGTGATAAACCATTGGTCTGCATTAAGGCCCGCAACAGTTGAACGCAGGCCGTTCGTAGGGTTTCATCCTCAATATAAAAATATTGGTATTTTAAACGGCATGGGCTCAAAAGGTTGTTCACTTGCGCCGTGGTTTGCAAAACAACTTGTACAAAATATGTTGTATGATGAACCGCTGGATGCTTTGGCGGATGTAAGCCGCTTTGCCAAAGTGTTAGCCCGGTAAGAAATAAAAAACACCGCATAATTGCGGTGTTTTTTTTAATGATACTTAAAACTAAGCATCCCAAATTTCATCTTTGCCTTCCAGCCAAAGCTTAACAGATGCTGTTGTTACAGACTTTGGCCTTTCCAGCGGGAAACCTAAAGCCCTGTCCCAGCATAAACTTGCCAATACCCCCAGGGCCCGGCTTACTGCAAATAATACGGTGTAGAACTCGTATTCAACAAGGCCATAATGTACCAATAACGCACCGCTGTGCGCATCTACATTAGGCCAGGGGTTTTTTACTTTTCCAAGGCTTTGAAGAATGGGCGGCACTGTTTCATAAATATTCCAAACCGTTTGTACGAGCGGGTCATCGGGCATATGCCTTTTACCAAATTCCATTTGCGCTATAAAGCGGGGGTCTGTTTTGCGCAACACGGCATGGCCATAACCCGGAACAACTTTACCCTCCTGCAAAGTTTTCCTTACATATTGTTCAATCTGCTCTTTGGTAGGCGATTTTGTATTAAGCTCTTCCTGCATTTCAAAAATCCACTTTATCACTTCCTGGTTAGCCAAACCATGAAGCGGGCCGGCAAGGCCATTCATTCCGGCGGCATAAGCTAAATATGGATCGCTTAATGCAGAGCCAACCAAATGGGTAGTATGGGCAGATACATTGCCGCCTTCATGGTCGGAATGTATGGTCATGTATAAACGCATTAGAGCTTTAAAGCTGTCTCTTGTATAACCTAACATGTGGGCCAGGTTCCCGGCCCAATCCAGCAAACCGTTTGGATTAATATGTTCGTTGTTTTTATATTTCCGCCTGTACACATAAGCTGCAATATGGGGGATGCGGGCAATCAGGTCCATGGTATCATCAAAAACGGCAGCCCAGTAATCTTTTTTATTCATGCCTTCAGCATATTGTTTTGCAAATTTGCTTTCCGTTTGCAAAGCCATAATACCGGTAACGTACATTGTCATTGGATGGGCAGAAAGGGGCAGTGCATCAATTGCACCAAAAACATGATTGGGTATATGGCTTCTGCGCTGCCAGATAGCTGTTATGGCATCAGTGTCAGCCACAGTAGGTATTTCACCAAGCAGTAATAAATAAAAAAGACCTTCGGGCAAAGGTTCTGTACCGCCGGGCGCTTTCGGCAATTTTTCCCTTAATTCAGGTATGGTATAGCCGCGAAAACGGATACCCTCCTGTGCATCAAGCAGGCTTGTTTCGGTTACCAGGCCTGTCATGCCACGCATGCCCTGGTATATTTGAGACAGTTTTACTTCTCCAATTACTTTGTTGCCATTTTTAGCAAGAATTTCCTTGATTTCCGCGGCAGCTATATCGGCCTTTTCTTTAAACTTCGCTCTTAATGCGTCCATGAATTAATATTTATTTTTAGCTGATAATTGTTTGCAAACTGTTGGCCTGGCAAGCAGCGGATAATGCTTTTTCATACTACTAAAAAAATCTTCATTCACACTGCTATAGGGTAAATGTTTCCGCGGTAAATGCAGGCGGCTAAAGATAGTACTTAGCGTTTAAATTGAGTATTTGCGATAAAAATAACGCGATTTTATTTCGGCGCTTTGCGATAAAAATAGATGGCAACAAAGGTAAAAATAATATTGGGCAGCCATGCTGCTATTACAGGTGGCAGGTTTCCCTTGGTGGAAAATATGGTAGAGAACCTGTCCATTAAAATAAACAATGCACCTGCAACAAAGCCAATGGCAATATGTGCGCCGCTGCCGCCTCTTACTTTGCGGCTGGCAATTACAGCGCCGATAAGTGTGAGGATTAACACCGCTACCGGCGTTGCCAGGCGGCGGTAT
>JAEWBD010000161.1 GCA_023391315.1 Bacteroidota bacterium
GTTGTGGGTAGGAACAGAAGATGCCGGGTTAAATAAATTCAATGCGGCAACAGGCAACTTTATCAATTACAATCCGGCGAAAGACAGGCAGACTGTTTCTTATTCCAACATTCACAGCCTGCTTGCCTATAATGATACGGTTTGGGCAGGCACTTATTTACACGGACTTGACATGCTCAATAGTGACGGTAAAAGACTGCATAATTTCAACACGCTTAATGCCGACATTGGCAGCAATTTTATAGGCGCTTTACTTAAAACCAAAACCGGTGAAATAATTGCAGCCACTGATAAAGGCGCATTTAAATACCTGCCATCTACAAATAATTTTGAACGCATTACTGCATTACCCAAGGCATTTTTTCGTGCGCTGGGCGAAGATAATAATGGCAATATATGGGGTGGCACTTATGGTGATGGCATTTACATTTACAATCCTTCCACCAATAAAGCAGAACATTATTTCTTTTCCATTAATCATAACCAGGTTATTGCCTGCAATATTGTAAACTATATTTATTACGATAGCAAAAACACTGTGTGGTTTGCTACGGAAGGCGGACTTTGCGCTTATAAACCGAAAAAAAAAGAGCTGCATATTTATACTTCCAGGGATGGATTGCCAGCAGATGTGGTGTATGCGATTCTTGAAGACAATCATCATAATTTATGGGTAAGCACATCAAAAGGCCTGGTGAGATTTACGCCTTCAACAAAGGAGGTAAAAATATTTAATAAATCGCATGGTTTATTAACAGACCAGTTTAACTACCGCTCGGCTTGCAAAGATGACAAAGGCAATATGTATTTCGGCAGCGTTAAAGGTATGATCAGCTTTAACCCTGATTCTATTACCAGCAACGATTTTATTCCGCCGGTGTATATTACAGGCTTCCAGGTGTATAACAAAGAGCTGGACATAGATTCAACAAAGTCACCACTTAAACAATCCATCACGTTTACAAAAAAGATTGTGCTGGCGCATAACCAGTCATCATTCAGCATTGATTTTGCTGCGCTTAATTACAACGCACCTTCCACTATTGGTTACGCTTATAAAATGGAAGGGCTTGACAAAAGCTGGACTTATCTTACCACCAATCGAAAAGCATATTTTACAGAATTAACGCCGGGCAATTATACTTTTCTTGTAAGAGTGCTGGATGCAAAAAATACGGCCGATAATTACGCAAAGCTTGATATTGAAATATTGCCGCCGTTCTGGCGAACCTGGCAGGCTTATATGTTATATGCTGTATTGATTTTACTCATAATATTTTTTACAATTAAATTTTTTATTGACCGGTCAAGGGCAAGGCAACAGCGCAGGCTTGAAAAACTGGCATATGAAAAAGAAAAAGAAAATTATGAAGACAAGATAAATTTTTTTACCAACGTGGCGCATGAAATTAAAACACCGCTTACATTGATAAAAGGGCCCATGGAAAATATTATGGACCAGATTGATGAAGTGCCGTCGATTAAAACCAGTGTGGAATTGATGAGCCGCAATACAGACAGGCTGATGCATCTTGCCAACCAGTTGCTCGATTTCAGGAAGATTGAAATGAACGGCTTTCATCTCAGTTTTATTAAGACCGACGTTTCCCGTCTCTTATATGATAATTATATCCGTTTTAAACCGGTAGCTGATCAAAAAAACATCAGGCTTGATGTAAAGTCGGTTGAAAATTTATCTGCGCACGCAGATGAAGAAGCATTGAACAAAATATTCAGTAATCTTATTGACAATGCCGTTAAGTATGCAGAAAAATTTGTTTCCATCAGCCTGCATTATACGGATGATAAAAAAGAAAAATACCAGTTAGTATGCTTGAACGACGGTTTTATTATTCCTGAAGAAAATAAGGAAGTAATATTCGATAGTTTTTATCGCCTCAAAGAAACATCCAATCATGCCGGCACGGGCATCGGTTTAACGCTGAGCCGTTCACTGGCAGAAATGCACAATGGCACGCTGGTATTGGATAAGTGCATAAAAAATTTGAATGTATTTGTGCTTACATTGCCGGTTCATCCAATCAACAATACTCATAACAGCGATTGAATATGAAGCCGGTAATTTTATTAGTGGAAGACAATGTGGAGATACTTGATTTTATTGAAAGCAACCTGCAGGATTTATATGCCATTAAAAAAGCGGCAAACGGTAAAGCAGCCCTGGATGTTTTAAGGAATGAAGTGATTGACCTTATTGTAAGCGATGTGATGATGCCTGTAATGGATGGCTTTGAATTATGCAGCATCATTAAATCAGACGTTGAATTAAGCCATTTGCCGGTAGTGTTATTAACAGCTAAAAATACAATGCAGGCAAAGATTGAAGGCCTTGAACTGGGCGCAGATGTTTACATAGAAAAACCATTTTCACCAAAATATTTAAAAACACAAATAGCCAGTTTGCTGGCAAACCGGAATAAGATAAAACAGTTCTTTGCCAATTCACCGCTGGTTGCATTAAAGACCATCGCCCACACAAAATCAGATGAACGCTTTTTAGATAAAGTAAACGAGGTCATCATTGAACATTTGCAGGATACCGGCCTGGATGTTGACCGGCTTGCAAAATTCATGAATATGAGCCGGCCAACCTTTTACCGCAAAATAAATTCCATTTCCGACCTCACGCCCAACGATCTTATTAATCTTACCCGTTTAAAGAAAGCGGCTGAATTAATGGCGGAAGGCAACAACATAAATGAAGTATCTGAAATTGTTGGTTACAGTTCGCCGAAAATTTTCAGTAAGAATTTTGAAAAACAATTTGGTATAATGCCTTCTGAATATATGCACCATCGTTTAAAGGAAAAAAGCGATTGATCAGTAAATATTTATGGTTTTGTCTTTCGGGTATTTTATAGTATAAGAAAACCTGAAGGTTTTTGATTCATTAGGTTCAAGTTTTAATTGCCACATCAGCGAACCGTTATCTTTATCAGCAACAGCGCCGGAAGTTTCATTTAATTCCACTTCAATGTCTTTATTGGTGCTTAAAGGATACTGGTCCTTTATAACAATATTTACCGCTTCTTTTTTATTGTTTTTTACTACAATTTCATAAGTAAATTTTTGAAGTTTGTTGCTGCCTAAAAACTTCACGCTGCTAAAGTCTTCAAGCTTTTTACGGTTTATAACCACTCGCCTATCATTGCCCAATGTTATATTAAGAGAATCTGAAGTCTTCCCCGGGTTAATATAGGTTTTGCCTACATAGGCGCCTTCCATTATTATATTAGCTTCACCCGGCAGGAGGTTTAACCTTTCCCAGTTTTGCAGTTTTGCTATGAGGTAAACATCATTATCCATTTTCGGAACAGCAACATGTTCGTATGCAGTACCGGCATCAACAATTTGCAAGGTGGCTGTTTGTTCTTTACCATTGGTTGGCACATCAAAAGGAATATCTATATCGAAATTTACATTCAGCGTTTTGTCGGTCACGGCTATATAATCCTGTAGGCCTTCCTTCAATTGAACAACAGTAGCGCCGCCTTCTGCAACACTGCCGTATATATTTTTTGCTGCTTCAGGTTTTAAATTATCAATGCTTTTAATGCTGCTGGGATTTATTTGCTGAAATACTTCTTCACTTACAACACTGCCATTCACGATATACACAGGTTTTGGCGCTGCAGCACTGCCGGTAATTTCATCCTTTTTTGCAGTGCCGTAACCAACAACAACCACTTCATTCAAATTTGTGGCGCCACGCATTTGTATGTCTGCGATTTTGCCCGCCAATGAACCATTAAGCTCATTACGGGAGTAAGGATTAATATAACCCAGGAACCATGCTTGCAGCTCCGGCGCATTTCCTTTTTGAGATGGCGTTGCTGTCGATAAAGAAAGTTTTACCTGCTTCCAGTCAATACCGGTTGTTTGAACAATTTTCGCTTTATAAAATATCTTTAACGGAAGTTGAATATTGTCTGCACGCGTATCGTAAAACGGCTGCCAGTAAGCATTCCGGGCAATATAAGAGATAATAAAATCCGCTTTCAAAGGCATAGCGGCATTCAGTTCAAGCGTTAACCTGCCTGCGGTGCTTATATTCTTTTTATCTTCTTCATTTATCTGTTCTTTTATTTTATCAGCAAGAGTAACCGCTTTATTTTTCTTTTCCGTTAATTGAGCGATCGTGTTTTGCAATTCGGTTGACTTTGAATCATAATAGTCCATCAACTTTTCCAGTTCTGATACGCTTAAACCATTTTGTTCACCTTTTATATCCCGGTTCATTTTTAAAACATCAAGTAATTCTTTTGCATTGGTGATGGAAAGCTGAAGCTTGTCAATATTATTTTGCACATGCTGCAACGAATCGTCAAGCTGTTGCCTGCGCTGCGTCTTGGTTGTGCTTACCAGGTAATTCTTTGAAAATTCAAAGCCAAGAATGGTAACGGAAGACGGCGCTTTTATCTGGATACTGTTACTGTCAACCGCATTGCTAATATTATCAATTATAAGTTGGTTGTTTCCTGCTTTTAATATTGCAGAAACATTGTGCGTCATTTCTGCACCAGACCTGTAAACAGTAACCGATGTAAGGTTTGCCTGCACTTCATTTTTTTCGCCTGCTGCATAAATATTAAAGAAAGCAATAAGCAGTAAAAGAGTGATTATATTTTTTTTCATACAATTGTTTTAATAACAGATGCAGAAAAAAATTTTTTTACATAATCTGTAAATCTTTTTTAAAACCGATAAAGCCGTTTAATATAAAACAGCGTTATCGAGCCGGTTTTAATTCACAAGCAATTACCGTTAAACAATTTTTTATCATGAATCCTGAAATAAATTTTATGAATAGCGGAAAATTATTTTTAAGGTTACTTATACCTTAAGTTAAATGAGATAGAGTGGTTTGGCAGCGATTTATTAATCCTAATAATTATTAGAATTGTTACACATATCAACTATACATTTTTTGTCTCATACAAAAGCAGTCGTAAAATTCAAAGGGGCATTCCTGCCCCTTTTTAAACTAAAGCCTCTGTGAAAAGAATAACCATCGTTTCTATATTTTTTTCAATTGCTTTAGCCGCGTGTCAACCGCTCACTGCCCAAACAAATTATTTTGTGGATGGCTATCATGGCGGCATTTACGGCCATTATCCTCTATGGGTAACCAAGTTTATTGCAGACAGCCTTAGCATTCATAAAAACTGGAAAGTAAACCTGGAAATTGAACCTGAAAGCTGGGATACAATTGCATTGAAAGACCCTGCAGGCTATGCAGCTATAAAAAAACTCATCAACGATTCATCTTACAATGCACCTGTTGAATATGTAAACCCATCTTACGGCCAGGGCTATTTATACAATATTTCTGAAGAAAGTATTATCAGGCAATTTCAGTATGGCATGCAAAAGTTAAAGCAACATTTTCCGGCTATTCAATTCACAACCTATTCATCGGAAGAGCCATGTTTTACAAGTGCATTGCCCGGCATATTAAAATCATTAGGGTTTAAATATGCTTCGCTTAAGAATCCCAACACCTGTTGGGGCGGTTATGTAAGGGCTCATGGCGGCGAATCATTAAACTGGATCGGGCCGGACGGAACAAGTATATTGACCGTTCCGCGCTATACTTCGGAGGATTTGCAAAGAAGGTCAACCTGGCAAACAACAGCCTGGAATAATTCGGACACTTACATTAATGCTGCATTCAAACAGGGCATACAATATCCCGTGGGCATGTGCCTGCAGGATGCCGGCTGGAAAAACGGCCCCTGGCTTGACGGGTATAAATCTTCCGCTACACAATACACCACGTGGCGCAATTATTTCAAACTGATAGAAAACAAAAAAGATATTGAAAACTGGCGCCTTTCGCAGGAAGATATACAGGTAAGCCTCGTTTGGGGCGCGCAGGTTTTACAACGCATTGCACAGGAAGTTCGTGCGGCTGAAAATAAAATAACAATGGCTGAAAAAACAGCCGCGATGGCAAAACTATATGCAGGCCTTCCCTATCCCCAAACGCAATTTGATGAAGCCTGGAGAACATTACTATTGGCGCAGCATCATGATTGCTGGATTGTGCCTTATAATATGCACAATGGAAAAACATGGGCTGATCATGTGAAGCACTGGACGGGCTTCACCGATTCAATAAGCAACAATATTATTCAGCAATCATTAAAAGCATTAGCGCCACAGGCAGCAGGTAATAACACGCAACATGTTATTGCAATCAATACAACAGCTATTAACAGGAACGAGGTGATTACTGTAAACCTTGATGATAATTCACCGGCAAAAGGAATATCGCAAAATGGCAAAGTGATCCCATCGCAACTTATTTACAATAGAGATTCATCAAAAACTTTACTGTTCGAGGCCGGCATACCGGCTTTTGGTTATCAGAATTATACTTTAATAAATAACCCAAAACAGCCTGCTTCAGCTGGCACTTTTATTACAAACGACAACAAAGGAAATTTTGTAATGGAATCCGATTTGTATAAACTGGTAATTGATGCAAAGCATGGCAACATCAAACAACTCATTGCAAAAAATCTTGACAATAAAAATTTTGTTGCAGAAGATGCAAACGATTTTAATGTTTTGCGCGGGCATTTCTATAATAATGGCGGTTATGCAAAAAGCAGCGATAAGCCTGTAAAGGTTACTGTTGCTGAAAACGGGCCTTTACAAATAAAACTGCAGGTTACCGGAACCATAAGCGGAAATGATTTTGTTCAGACTATTACTTTAATACAGGGTCAAAAACGCATTGATGTGCGCCTGTATATTGATTATAAAAAAGGTATTGGTATTGGTGAAGATTACAGGCAGTCGGGCGGCTATTATGCTGCCGACCGCCACAAAGCTTTTTATAATGATAGCAGTAAATTGCTCGCTGCATTCCCATTAAGTTTAAAAAATCAAAAACTATATAAAGATGCGCCGCTTGATGTAACGGAAAGTAAATTATCCAACACTTTTTACAATCGCTGGGACAGTATTAAAAACAATGTTGTTTTTAACTGGGTTGATGTAACCGATGGTGATGGCAATTATGGTATGGCCTTGCTCTCCGACCATGTAACCAGTTATTCGCACGGTGAAAATTTTCCATTGGCTTTAACCATTCAATATGCCGGTGTTGGTTTATGGGACAGGCATTACAGCGTTGACGGGCCCACTGATATTCATTATGCACTCGTGCCACACAAAGGCAAATGGAATGAAGCCGGTTTAAACAATGAAACAATTAAATGGAACCAGCCGGTTATTACAGTTGCAGCTGATGCCGGTAAAGCGGTAAATAATTTTATTGAAGGCATGGATGATGGCCTGGCTATTACAGCCATGTATTATAAAGGCGACGATCTGTATGTAAGATTGGTGAACAATTCTTCGGATCAAACAAAACACCATATCAGGCTGAATTGTTATGCAGATAAGTTACAGTTTGTGGAACTGAATGATGCCACCACTTCATCTGTTCAATTTAACGGAAAGCAAAAAGTTTATTTTGATTGTAACATTCCGCTATTTGGTTTTAAAACGGTTAAGCTGGTAAATGCAAGGTATCAGTAAGGTAAGCCCGGGATAAGATTAACCGGGTCGTCATTTGGGAGATTTCTCCTATCGTCGAAATGACGTTCGTAGTTCTTTTTTTTCAATCATCTTTAATTTCATAATCAAAATTTAAATACTCAAACTCACGTTATTCAATACCCAGTTCATTCAACGAAACATATATGGCCTGCGGGCGGTAATATTCGGGGTTAAACCTGTTGTTTACACAGTTCTTAATAC
>JAEWBD010000201.1 GCA_023391315.1 Bacteroidota bacterium
TACAGGGAAGTGAATTTTTCTTTATCAAGAGAACAGCAGAAAATATTAAACCGGCAAAATATTTTTGATGGCACCTTGGAAAAAACGCCATCAATGGGGTGGGGTTTTGTGCCGCTTACAAAATACCAGGGTGGTGGCGCAGATGCAGTGCTGGAGCCACTTTCAGAGCATTTAAAAGACTATGAGCAACTGATGATGCAATATTATGGCGCCGGTGTGCAGGCATGTTATCGCGGCCCGAGGTTATATGATAATGACACTACAAAAGCTGCCGTAATTAAAGTAATCAACTGGTATAAACAACACCGCGATATTCTAAATTCATCCATCATTCATTTACGCCGCGCCGATGGGCGCGACTGGGATGGCTGGATGCATGTAAACCCGTTACTCAAAGAAAAAGCGCTGGTAATGCTCTTTAATCCAACACAGGAAAAAATCACACGAAGGATAAAGTTGCCTTTATATTATACAGGTTTAAGCAGCACTGCTTCCGTAAGCATTATGAATGCAAAACCTGCAGTAATGCAGCTTGACCGCAGTTATAATATTGCATTATCTATAACATTAAATGCTGGTGAATATAAATGGATAGTAATTGAATAAACGATCTCGTTCTATAAGCATCACAGGCATCGCAAGATTCTTTTGTCAGCCTCACTTCTTCCTGAATATGCGATTGAAAATTCTTTTTGGACAAGACATTCTAAATAAAAAGCAGAAAGCCTGCAGTTTCTATTCCTGGCAAAAAAATTGTTCGAATGTATGAGCAGGAAACCCTTAGTCATCACAGGAACATTTTTTTTTCAACAGCATAATACGTTATAAACAATAATTTAGCACATTGCATTCAGGCATTATTGCTGCCATTATAACGAACAACCACATCATGAAAAAACTATTTGTATTTACGCTCATTGCTTTTGCATTTATTTCAGACGCTTCCGCACAATTAAAACTACCTGCATTTTTCAGCGACAGCATGGTGCTGCAGCAAAATACCAATGCACCGGTTTGGGGATGGGCAAATGCCGGTGAAAAAATTGAAGTGAGTGGAAGCTGGTCATCAAAAAAAGTAGAGGCTGTTGCAGACAATAATGGCAAGTGGATGGTCAAATTACCTACGCCAATAGCAGGCGGCCCTTACGATGTTACCATCAGTGCAAATGAAACAAAAACATTACATGACGTATTAATTGGAGAAGTATGGATATGCTCCGGCCAATCCAATATGGAAATGCCCGTGCAGGGCTGGTCTGGCGCTCCTATAAATAATTCGGATGCCCAAATTGCTGAAGCCAACTATCCATCCATAAGATTATTTACAGTAGAAAAAAATATAGCTTTTACACCCCGGCAGGATGTAAAAGGTGCATGGGCATCCTGTTCGCCGGCATCAGCAGCAACATTCAGCGCTACCGCTTATTTCTTCGGCCGTGAATTATATAAGCACTTACATATTCCCATCGGGCTGATACATACAAGCTGGGGCGGCACCGTTGCTGAAGCATGGACAAGCGAAGCATCATTAAGAGCAATGGGTGATTTTAATAAAGGGCTTGATGTGGTTAGCCAAATGGCAATAAATACTAGAGAAACACTGATTAAAGATAGCCTGAATACCATTGCCTGGGAAAAAGCGCTCGCCGGCAACAATAATAATTATGCTGCTGATGCAACAGATACAAGCTGGCATACCATGGCGTTACCAACCACATGGGAAAGCAAAGGTCTTGATATTGACGGCATCGTTTGGTTTAAACGTACAGTGGATATACCGGCTGCATGGCAGGGCAAAACCATAAAACTGGATCTTGGGCCAATAGATGATAATGACGTAACTTTTTTAAACGGAAGCGTTGTGGATAGTACTTTACAGGATGGCATGTGGATGAAGAACCGTAATTATACGGTGCCTGCCAATCTTGTAAAGGCCGGAAAAAATACACTTGCTGTTAAAGTGATTGATAATGCAGGTGGAGGAGGCATTTACGGCAAGCCGGATCAATTGAAATTATATGCAGAAGGTGAAAAGGATACCATTAATTTATCAGGCGACTGGCTGTATAAAGTAGCAACCGTTAAACCACCTGTTGCAACAAATTCCAATCCCAATCAGCCTTCCGTTTTGTATAACGGCATGATAGCCCCGCTTGTTCCCTTTGCTATTAAAGGTGCCATCTGGTACCAGGGCGAAGCAAATGTTGGCAGGGCAAAACAATACAGCAAATTATTTCCTTTAATGATAAGCGATTGGCGCAGGCTTTTTAATGAGCCTGGTTTCCCTTTTTATTTTGTACAGATAGCACCTTATAATTATGGGGGCGACAGCACACAGGCAGCGGCATTAAGGGATGCACAACGCAGAACATTAACAACATTGCAGAATACGGGCATGGCCGTAACAATGGATATTGGCGAAGCAGATAATATTCACCCGGCAAACAAGCAGGATGTTGGCAAGCGGTTATCCTTATGGGCATTGAATAAAACATATAACAATAAGAGCGTTGTTTATTCGGGCCCTCTATATAAAAGTTTTGAAGTGAAGGGAAAGGAGGTTATTGTTTCATTTACCAATACCGATGGCGGATTAACGTCAAATGATAAGCCGTTGAAGGATTTTGAATTACAGGATGCGGATGGTGTGTGGAAACCGGCAACAGCAAGTATTAAAGGCGATAAGATAATCGTAACAAGCAATGCAGTTGCAAGGCCAGCCGGTGTACGTTACGCTTATTATTCTTATGCTGAAGGAACATTGTTTAATGGCAAAGGCCTGCCTGCATCATCATTTACTTCCGAAGATTTGAAACAATAGTTTGGATGCAGGCATTGCTCTAAATAGCATCGGCCTGGTGAATGATCATGCACGAATACATTTAATCGTTTTTGTTTTCGGCCAGACCGGCGGGACTTAGTTACCGCCGGTTAATTTTTCCAAACGTTTTAAACCGATATTGAAATTGAAGTTTGTGTGCGTTATGCCAATACTGTCAGGTACGCCATTCTTATAATCAAGTATATGAATTCTCACAACGGCTTTTCTTTTTGACGCCCTTTCCAGGCGGATAAGATTATTACAACCTGCATCAGTTATATAATAATTAAATCCTTTTTCCTGCGAAAAAGTATAATAGTTATATGCTGAATCAATACCTCTTTTTACATAACCATTTTGCATGCTGTAAGGGTGCATCATTACAATTTCAAAATCTTTTCGCAGCGTAGTAACAACGGCCTTCTTATTCATCTCATCAATAATATAATAAACTTTAAAAGCTCCATCGGCTGCAAAGCCAAAATCAAAAAACTTAAATCCTGCTTCGCTGGAAAATACAATGCGTGTACTGCTGTCGGGCATTGTTTTTATAAGCAACAACCCGCTTAAATGTTTGCCAATAACATTCACCTGCGTATAGTATAAAGCATCAGAAAAATCCGGCCTGAATTTATCAAGACAATGCACATCGCCGGCTGTTCTTTGCAAATGATTGTAAGAAGACGAACAGCCGCATATTAGAAACAACAAACTAATGAGTAAATAGCGCATCATTAAGATTGGTGTTTATTTCTTTGTTGATGAAATGTATAGTAGTGTTGTCACCCGACACTTCATTCATCACAATTGTATTAACAGAATAATCTTTTTTATCGGTTATAACATTAATGCTCTTAAAAACCTGCTGCAGGTTTTTGGCAACCGGTGTAAGTTCAATCAGATAAGTTGTTTTGCTTTCAAAAACATTCACTTTAAAATCTGTGTTGGAAAAAGCAGTGCCGCGAACGCAATCCACCACAATCTTATTTACCTGCTGAAAAAGTTTATTGGAGCTGGCAGCTATTTTATTTTCTTTCTGGCCGTCCTTTATATAAATATTATTGTTATTCAATATCATTAAATATTGAAACGGCTGCGTGTATTCCATGCGCACTTTATTTTCTTTCTTAAACCAGAATTTTCCTTTCGAGATTATTTTATCAGAGAGCATGGAAAGATTTTTTTCCTGCTGAAAATCGGCTTTAATTGAACTGATCTTTTGAGAAGCCGTTACAAACTGGCTTTTGAATACTGCTACATCCTTCACACTAACATAACCCGCAGGCTGTGCTTTTACAGAAGAGCATACCAACATTAAAAACACAATGAAAAATAGTTTACTCATACGCATTTATATCGAGCAATTTATCTAATCTCACAATACTGAAACCCTTTTGCTGCAAGTGTTGTATAAATATTGGCAAAACCTTTAGAGTGATTTGGCAGGTATCATGG
>JAEWBD010000234.1 GCA_023391315.1 Bacteroidota bacterium
GTGCAGGATATTCAGCATTACAGCCGGGAAATTTTTGAAGATAATAACAGCAACCTGCTGTATTATTATAGCAATAATTAAAGCGCAGGTTGACTAGTTGATTAGTTGAAAAGTTGAGAAACCAAAAGTTTTGTAATTGGGTTTAGTGTTGAAAATAAACCCGTGAACAATTGAACCCATAAACTTTTAAACTTTTACAGCTACCTGAAGTTATCATCATTCAAATCATCTTCATCATCATTATAATTCATCTGGCCCAGGTTCATCATGCTGCCGATAAGATCTTTAAACTCTATCTTTCCTTCAATAACTTTTTTGCTGATGAGGGAATAAGCGGCAAGGCCGTGTAAAACAAACTCCATTAATAAAGCGTTTTCTTTTTCATTGGCATGCGGAAAATACTTTTTTACAAACCCATATAAGCCATCCACTTTATACAAAGCATTTATTTTATCGGCATCTTTTGCATCCACCATTAAATCTATATGGTTGCCCGCATCAAACCACTTTGTTATAGCTTTATATGGATTATCATTTTCTTTTTCAGCCTGTGAAGCTTTGCCTGTTGTCCTGCGCTTTTTTAATGTTTCAGGATTTGGAAAATAAGTAATGAACTGTGAGCGGATGGCTTTATCAAGCAGGTTTACTGCCACCTGGTAAGGGCCTTCCTGTTCACCTTCATATACCAGCTCTATTTTACCCGTTATTGAAGGAATAATACCTACGAGGTCACTTATCCATATTTGTGTATGCTGCTCATTGTTACGAATGCTTCTTCTTTCCGCACTGCTGTAAGCATTTTCCATAGCGGCAATTGGCAACCTTGCACTCACTCCGCTTTTCTTATCTACATATTCGTTATTACGCGCTTCAAAAGCCACCTGTTCTATTAAGCGTTTTACCAGGTCGCTTATGGTTATAAGTGATTTTTGCTCTTCAAGAATATTCGCCTCCTGTTCCGTTATTTCCAGGGAAGTTTCAATTGTTTTAGGATAGTGGGTTAATATCTGGCTCTGGATCCTGTCTTTTAAAGGTGTCACAATGCTGCCGCGATTGGTATAGTCTTCCGGGTTAGCAGTGAATACAAATAAGATATCTAATGGCATTCTTAATTTAAAGCCACGGATTTGTATATCGCCTTCTTCAAGAATATTAAACAGCGCCACCTGTATGCGTGCCTGCAGATCGGGAATTTCGTTGATTACGAAAATACTGCGGTTACTGCGGGGAATAATGCCATAATGTATTACCCTTTCATCTGCAAAACTTAAACGAAGATTGGCAGCTTTGATTGGATCAATATCACCAATTAAATCCGCTACGCTTACATCGGGTGTGGCCAGTTTTTCGCCGTAACGTTCGCTGCGGTGCAGCCAGGTTACGGGCGTTTCATCTGCATGCTCTGCAATAAGGTCTTTGGCATATTTGCTCAAAGGATTTAACGGGTCATCATTCACCTCGCTGCCTGCAATTACAGGAATATATTCATCCAGCAGATCAGTCATCTGCCTGGCCATGCGTGTTTTGGCCTGGCCGCGTAAACCGAGGAACAGTATATTATGACGGCTTAACAACGCTCTTTCCGTATCGGGAATTACGGAATCTTCATAACCAATAATTCCCTTGAATGTATTCTCTTTATTGCGTATGCTTTCAATAAGGTTTTTTCTTATTTCGTCTTTTACAGAAATGGATTTGTAACCACTTTTTTTTAACTCACCTAATGTTTTAATCTTCTCTATATTCATTATTAAATTTTTTGCTACGAAGGCTAAGTTTTATCGCCTTGTTTTTTTAATTACCTGTTGTCCAATCTTATAACAACATCTAACCTGTATGTACCTAAATACGAATCAACAATTTCTTTAGCTTAATTTTTGCCTGACCTAACAGCATTATTTTAGCAGCTATATTAAGAGTTGTATTGTCATGAAAACATTCTTCTTATATGTTTCATTTACCAACTTAATACACGGTTTTTCTTTTGCCGCTTTCAAAATCGCGGAAAATAAACGCACCCAGTTTATCCAGTGATGCAAAGAAAGCTTTACCGTTATTGGTTTCCGTAAACTCCGTTACAAAACGCTGCAAATAGGGATCGCTCGCTATCATGAATGTAGTAATAGGGATCTTTAGCTTTTTGCATTGCGCTGCCAGGTTTAAACAACGGTTCGTGATCTTCCTGTCAAGCCCGAAAGCATTTTTATAATAACGGCCTCCGATTTTTAAACAGGTGGGCTTGCCATCAGTTATCATAAAAATCTGTTTGTTGGGGTTTCTTCTGCGGCGCAGAATATCCATTGCCAGCTCAATACCTGCAACGGTATTGGTGTGATAAGGGCCCACCTGCAGGTAAGGCAGATCTTTTATTTCAACGGGCCAGGCATCATTACCAAATACCACAATATCCAGCGTGTCTTTAGGATATTTGGTAGTGATAAGCTCACTCAAGGCCATAGCCACTTTCTTTGCCGGCGTAATCCTGTCTTCGCCGTATAAGATCATGCTGTGTGAAATATCAATCATCAGCACAGTGGATGTTTGCGCCTTAAAATCTGTTTCGCGGATCTGCAGATCATCCTCATGCATCTGAAAGCTTTCTACACCATGATTGATCTGGGCATTGCGGATGCTTTCCGTAAAATCAATCTGCTCCAGCATATCGCCAAACTGGAATGGCCGGTAATCAGGACTTATTTCATCACCCTGCCCGGGCTTATTGGTTGCATGATCACCTTGTTTACTTTTTTTGAGCTTGCCGAATATTTCTTCAAGGCTTTTTTTGCGAATGCTTTGTTCACTTTTGGCAGTTATCTGCAAAGCGCCGGTTTCACTATTATCCTTTATATAACCATTGCGTTTCAGGTCATCAATAAAATCACCCATACCATATTCATCATCTGTAAGCTGGTACTTTTTATCCAGCTCATTCATCCATTGCAGCGCTTCATCGGCATCGCCGCTGGTATAGGTAAGCAATTGCATGAAAATATCAAGCAACTGCTCAAATTTGCTTTTACCATTCGCTGCAGGATCAAATTTTACAAACCTGTTTCCAATCATAACGTGTAAGCTACATAAAAAAATGAAAGCCCTCATGCACCGGGCAGGAGAATTTAGTTTTCTTTAATAAGAAAGTGTACCACCTTTAAACTTTAGCGGGAGAAGCAGGTATTATGCCTGAGCGGTAGGGCCGCCAAAATTGAGCGGAATTTCAACCTGTTCAAGGTCCTGTATCTTTCCATGAACATTTTCGTAACGTTCAATATTTTCCTGCATGGCGCGCATAAAGCGTTTGGCATGCATGGGTGTGAGGATAATGCGGGATTTTACTTTGCTTTTGGGCGTGCCGGGCATTACATTTACGAAATCTATTACAAACTCAGCATGGCTGTGTGTTATAATAGCAAGGTTGGCATAAGTTCCTTCCGATACTTCTTCACTTATTTCTATGTTGAGCTGGTTTTGCTGCTGCGGTTGATCTGCCATAACCTGTAAATTTATTTCTGCAATGTTAGCGATTCTTCCACAATACGTTCATCCCCGCTTAAATTTTTATAGCTGCTTTTAATATAAATATCTTTAGTAAGCGGATTGAACGTGGATGTTATAATGGTAAATGACCCGGATTTTACCGAGCTTTTTGCCACGTCATTTACATCAGCTATAAAAGTTCCGTTTGCATAAGTCAACAGGTATTTCCAGCCGTTTGAGCCAAGTTCTGCATAGTCAAGCTGAGACTGTGTGGAAGACACCGGCGCCAGGTTTTTGGTTAATTGGGTAGTGGCTGTATCGCTGATGATACCGCCGGCGGCATCACCATCATAACTTGTTTTGAAACTGGTGGAAGCATAAATGCCGGCCAGTTTATTGCCTGAAGTATGCAGGTATAAAACCCGCCTGCTTGTATCCAGCTTATACTGGCTTATGGAAGTTATAACTACAGGCAGCATATAGTCTTCGTCACCAAGAAACTGTTTATTGAGTTTTACGGGAATGGTATCGTAAACGCTTTCTGTTGTAGCAGTAATACTGGTTTGAAAACTATAAGCAGTAGAAGGCATTTGCTGGTAATTGGTAAAATGCACGGAATTATAATACTGGCGGGATGAATCTTCCACGCTCAACATAATGGTAACCTCTTTTGAAGGCAGGTAGGTGGAAGATATAATCATATTGAAGGTAAGCGTATCGGCAGAGGGAAACAAGATCAGGTTGTCATCAAACCCGGCCGGCCCGCCATTTACAAAGTAAAAATTAGGCGTTGTATCGATAGAGTTAGAATCCTTTTTGCAGGAGGCAAACGCAATCATCAAAGCAGCGGCTGCAATAACAGGCTTGAAAAAACGCATGAGGGAATTTTCGGCAAATCTATGGTTTCTTGAATATGGTTGTAAAATCGGGTGATTTAAGATATGTTAAGATGTGATACAATTGATAAATTTATTATTGTTCAGGAAATTCAAAAACCTGAATACTACCTGCCCATATAATTAAGAAACCCATTCCGGTAACGAAATGGGTTTCTTACTATTAATATGAAGTTGCTTTTATCTTGCCCTGTTCCAGGTCAGTGTATCTGTGGCCGCCCTGTTTGTAGGTCCGGCTCCCCAATAATAAGACACATAAAACGTTTGTGTGTCTGGTTCATACCTGCTGTCATAAGTTGGCAGATTTACAACAGCCGGATTAGTTCTGCATGAAACTTTTACTTTGTTTGTGGCCGGATCAATAGTTAAAGTTAGACCATCAATACCGCCAACGGACGAATGATCGGCCCAAACATGATGATCATATTCTAAAGAGTATGGTCCAACTGTAGTCATTTCTACTTCTTCGCCATCATAATTTCCGCTTAATTCATTATCGCCTTCTCTCAGGATATAACCTTTTATATCATAAACTCCATCAAAAATATTCCTGACATTAAGTGCATATAAGGCAGACCCAAAATTGCCACTTACTTCACCAACGGACGTTGATGTTATGCGAAGAGGTAGCGCATAAGTTGCCGTAAAATCAAATTCACTGGTAAGCTTTAGGGCAACTTTCGCCTGTCCCCATTGCTTCCCTTTGGGAATAGTTATAGTTAAAGGAAAACTGGTAGTAATAAGCCCTGGTGGAGGTGCTATATAATTGGCGCCGTCAACGCTGTGTTCAGAATTGTATGCTTCAAGTAATGATTCATCAATATCTATTTGAACTGTCATATCTTCCGGGGCCATTTCATCTCCAGCATAATCAACATTAATATTGAATGATGCAGTATCACCTACACTTAATGATCCCAGGTCCATATTAAACCTTGGAGCAGCATCGCCGCTTGGATTTGTAGCTATGGACCCGGTGTTTCCAAATTCAGTAACATTATCTGACAGGCCGGTATCAAGTGTCAACGAATCGTCTTTTAAACATGAAGTAAACATCATGCTCGTTAACAAAAATAGCGAACCTCCTATTTTAAATAATCTTTTCATAATATGTATTTTGTATGCATTAAATTTTATCAGTTACTTAAACAAATCAGTTAGGATCCCAGAAGATCATTGAATTAAATTCACTTATATCCTTGGGCAAATTCGCATTGTTATAAGACAATTCGCTGGTAGGATATAAAACCCTGGAAGGCAGTTTATCCGGTCTTGTACTAACAGACTGTAAAGAGGCGAATGTCTTGGTTCCGTCGGTAGAGCCGTTAACAATTTTTGGGTATCCTGTACGCCTGAAATCATTCCAGCCCTGGTCAGCATTCACCATATTTAATGCAATATATTTTTGAGTGATAATCGCTTCGAGGCGTTGATCATTTGAAGATGCATCTTCATAATGCACAAGATAACTTTCATTACTCTCATCAGCCAGGTAAGCATCATAAAGATCCTGATAGCTGGCAGCAAAAAGATCGTCATCAAGAGCACCATCACTACCATCAGCCTTCTCATAAATATACTTATAGGAAGCCTTTATACCTGCATAAAAATAATCACCGGCATCACCCGATACACCGTATCCGCCAGTCAGCACAGCCTCTGCCTGTAAAAAGTTTGCTTCTGCCAGCGATAAGATAACCATACCGGCACCATAACCTTTTAGCACGCCAACGTTGTTACTTGTTTGATTGGTAGTAACATAGGTACAAAGCCAGCTGCCGGCTGAAGGTGCAGATGATACGCTTGTACTTTCATAACCAAGTTGGTTGGTAGCAAATGAGGATCCGCCAAACCCGTTAAAAATTGCATATCCACGATAATCAAACAGCTTTGACCCATCATAAAATGAAGCAATGTAATCAGTTGGCATCCATGCCCTGTTTGCAGTGCTCCCGGTATAGGTATACGCCCAGGTATTCCATTTGGGATTTTGCTTCCCGTCTGCCTGCTGGTAACCGGGATTTACAATAGCATCATCTGTAAGGAAACCTACCGGATCATATGTATTACCAAAAGTTAAACCGCCTGATTTTCCACGTATAGCAATGCGCAGTTTAATGGTATTGGCAAACCTTTTCCAGTTGTCCATATTACCACCAAACAGTACATCATTATCAGAAAATACCTGGATATTACCTACAGAACTTCCGTCATTGATCAATTGGATCGCCTCATCCAGTAAAGCATAAATGCTTTGGTAAACATCTTGTGCTTTATCATAAGTAGGCGTAAGGTTTTCTGTTTCCTTAAAGGCCTCTGTATAAGGAACGTCATTATAAGTATCCACTAAAAGCTGAAATTCATAAGCTTTCATGATTTTCGCCGCAGCATTATAATAATCGTAATCCTCGTTGCCTTCCGTATTATTAATTATCCACTGGTAATCGGCTAAATTATCGTAAGCCTGGTTCCAGCAATTCTGGTAATCATCATTACCCAGGTTATAGGTAACCGAAGAACCAAAGCCGCCGTACCCTCCTGCATTAGCCATGTATCCACCTAACTGGGCGCCCATTGAATTATAAGTGCTTACTACATTCGCTGTAGCGGTTAGTGCCTGAGAAAGCACTAATTCAGGCGTTGAGGTAGTTGCAGAGTTTGGGTTTTTATTTATATCGAGATACTTTTTACATGAGGTAAACCCAACAATAAGTACTATGCCCCATATCCCTATATTGATAATTCTCTTCATTTGTATTTTATTTTCAATTTTAAATATCATTTACACTGACAGATATCTCTTAGAAGTTTATGGCTATTGTTCCACCATAATAGCGTGAAGGCGGCGCTGAGCTTATGCCTGTGATACCAATACCGTTGCTGGTACTGCTAACTTCGCTGTATTCAGGATCAGTGTAAAAGTTTGTTTTCGGAAGCCAGATAAACAGGTTACGGCCCTGCACGCTTACATCAATGCCTTTTATGAAAGAAGCTTTTCTAAACAAGCTTTGCGGAAGGTGGTATGCCAGTGAAAGCTCTCTTAACTTCCAGAAAGCGCCTGAAGAAACATAGTTGGAAGACACATCCCTGTTGTTTTCGCTGGTCCAGAAACCGGCGTTACCGTTTCCGTCAGTAAGTGTAATGTTGGTATTCTTAATATAAGTACCCGGGTGTGCCGGATCTTCATAAACTGAATTAGGGAATACAAAACGGCCACGGTTAAATAAGGTTGTTCTTATACCTGTACCTGCCCAGTCAACATCTGAACCGGAACCAAAATACATGTTATATCCACCCCTGTACTGGAAAAGTCCTGTAAGTTCAAAACCTTTGTACTGAACATTAAAATCGAGGGTAAGCCTTTGTTTAGGCTGGGAATTACCCAGAATTTTCAGTGTGGCGTCCTTTGTTGGCTCACCTGTTGAGGCATCTACAATTACATGGCCTTCATCGTCTCTTACAAAATCAAAGCCCATAATTACCGGGAATGCCTGTCCTGCTACTGCATAGATACCGGAGCCATCGCCGTAACCAGCCAATTTTATTTGGTCAACACCATTACCAATTTCAATAACCTTGTTATTCAGGTAGTTGAAGTTACCACCTACCGTCACACGCCAGTTAGCGGTTCTTATAGGAGTAATATGTAATTCCGCTTCCAGGCCTTCACTCATGGTTTCGCCCACATTGGTAAGGTAGCCGCTGCCACCGGAAGTATAGGAAAGACCTGTAGTAACAGTTTGATTGTTTGTAACAGAATGATACCAGGTCACAGCAGAAGTAAGCCTGTCGTGCATTAAGCTGATATCAAAACCAAATTCATATTGTTTAGTGATTTCAGGCTGTAGTGAGGCAGATACGATAGTATTATCCAGGCCGAAACCGGGAAGGCTGCCATAAGGGAAACCGCTCTGCTGAGAAAATGTTCTCTGCAACTGGTAAGCACCAAAGTTGGTGTTGTTTCCAAGGTTTACCTCGCCCACTTTTGATACACCGCCGCGGAGTTTTAAGTAAGTAATTGTGTTACTGTTTTTAATGGCGTCTATAGCCTGGCTGGCCACAAAGGAAAGGTTGGCTGAAGGATAGAAGAATGACCTGTTTGCCGCAGGCAAAATAGAAGACCAGTCATTTCTGCCGGTAAGGTTTAAAAATAAATAATCTTTATACCCTACCTGTAAAGTACCGTAAACGCCCATGATGCGTGCCAGGTAACTGGCTTCGCTGGCGCCCGGAATACCTACCAGGTTACCCACATTATAAAGGTCAGGTATTACAAGAGGTGAAGCGGAAACGCCTGTTCCTTTATACGCATTCTGATTCCATTGGCCGCCGCCCACTAAATCAAATGAGAAATCATTTGCCTTTTGCTTTATTTCAAAATAAATATCGCTCAGCAAATTCATGGTGTAATTTTCATTATCAGAAACACCCGCTGCAATATCTGATTTTGAGTTGCTGCTTGACTCCTTCGCATATTCTGTATACTTGAAGGAATTATTCCATGATTTACCGTATTGATTGGTTTTGGTAATACCCTGGCGTGCAGTAAGGCTTAACCACGATAAAGGAGAATATTTTAATTCCACATTACCTATCAGGTATTCATTTCTTTCATCCCTGCGGTAGTTATCCAGCTGCCAGTAGGGGTTCAGGTACCATGGATTATAATAACCATTAGGATTGGCCAAAGGATCTGTTTGCCAGTTGGCATACCTTGTAATGTCAATATTCGAAGGCATGTTCAGCATATTATTATATATGCCGTTCGTTTGGGTAGTGATGTCATAATTATTCTGCGTATAACCTAATGAATAATTCACCGCCAGTTTATTACCGTAAATTTTTCTTGAACCGTTTACACGTAAGGATGTCCTGTTAAACTTGTCTTTGGGTGTGGTTCCCTTTACCGATGTATATTGTCCTGATACATAAATAGTGGAAACTTCATCACCACTGCTTAAAGAGAAATCTGTCTGGTTGGTGATACCTGTTTTCCAGAACTTTTCACGCGTATCATTTCCTGTATACAACTGTGTTTCCTGTGTGCCGTCTTCAAGCGGTTCACCAAGAGGGCGTGTAGAACCGTCAAAATGCGGCCCGTAACTCTGGTTTTCAATGGAAGAAAAATTAGGCTGGCCATTTTCATCATATCCGTAAGAACTACCACCCTGGCCGTATGACATTTGATTTTTTGGGAAAAAGGCAACATGCTCACCGGTAGTTGTATTAGCCACGCGAACGTTCGTGCGGCCGGCAGTTCCTCTTTTTGTAGTAATGATAATGGCACCATTGGAAGCCTGGGAACCATACAAGGCAGCAGCACTTGCACCCTGCAGAATATTGAACGATTGAACGTCTTCAGGGTTGAGGTTGTTTAAAACAGAGTTGGGTACGATTACGTTATCCAGCACTATCAGGGCTTCGTTATTTCCGGTAAGCGACCTGTTACCTCTCAAGATAATACGATAGTTGGGGTTAACGCCGCCGGTAGTTCCCTGGATGTTTAACCCGGCCACTTTATCCTGCAGGCCACCTGCAATATTGATAGCTTTACCTTTGGTAACGGCTGCACCGGTAATAGCAGTTTGGGCAGAACCAACCTCGCTCTTTCTCCTCGTTATACCACCTGCAGTTACCACAACTTCGCTTAATTCCTGGTTAGTTCTGGTTACAGCAACATTAATATTGCGGGAATTACCAACCGTTACTTCCTGGTTGGCAATGCCAACTGCCGAAATAACCAGTATATCGCCCGGTTTAGCCGCAATACTAAAATTAGCATTGGCATCTGCCGCAACGGAAGAGCTGGTTCCTTTTACATTTACTGTAGCGAAGGGAACGGGGTCGCCATTTTGGTCTCTCACTGTTCCGCTTATTCTTTCCTGCGACCAGGCCGCAAGCGTAATAAGCATAAAACCAAGTACACTTAGAATTCTTCTCATTTTAGACAATTTTTGATTTTAAACGTGTGATTATAAAAGAATGATGAAAGCAGTTAAAAAACTTATTTGATAATCAATTAATTTTTCTCATTTACGATTCCAACAAAAATCAAAAAAAATATGTAGAAACAGCACTTTTTGTTAAAATAATTTTTTTTACCTTATTAAAGTAACTGTTCCCCTCAACTGGTGAACCTTTTTATCATTCGGATTTTGATAAATAGTCCTCCACACATAAACGCCCGGCTGACCGGGATACGCTTTTATATAGCCATCCCAGCCTTCCTGGATTTTGGAAGTCCGGAACTGAACCTGTCCGAATTTGTCATACACAAAAAATTCATACCGGAGAGGATTACAATCTATAATGGGTTTAAACCTGTCATTCAACCCGTCTTTATTGGGGGTAAATGAATTTGGAACAAACACCTTACAGTTACATGCTTCAATGGCCACTGTAAAAGTTTTATTATCAACAGAACATTCATTGTAAGCAGTTATGGAATAAGTTCCGGAATCAGTCATTTTCCTTACAGGATAAATTAGCCCCGTGCTCCACAGATAACCCGTTGCATTAGGTGTTGTAACGTCGTAGGTAAAATCCTGGCCTTTACAAATGGTTGTGTCTTTAATATTGTCTGCAATATGTACAGCAGCAATATTATTAATATTTACAATAGCAGTTGCAGTATCAGCCTGGCATCTCGTATAAATAATGGCTGTTGCCGTGTAAGTTCCCACTCCGGGATAAGTATGTTGCGGGTTTAATAATGTAGAAAAATTGTTTTCATCCGATGCTGCATCCCCAAAATCCCATTTTACAGAATCCACTTTCTTATATAATAAGGAAAACTCAACAGGTTTATCCATGCAGTTTGACTTTTGAATCTGAATACCGTTTTTTTCCGGCGTATAAGTAAACGATCGTATGTAATTGTAGTTGATAATTGAAAATTTTTGCTTCAAATCCAGCCCGTTATACTTATAAAAACAATTTTTGCCCGCCTTATTGGGAAATTCAATTACTGTTGCCGCATGGTCAAGATCTATACTGGCCGTACGCTGGCTTATATAAATTTTTTCATCAGGACCAAGCTGCAAAGTCTTGTAGACAAAAAAACATACGCGGGGGCTGCATGCTTCATGTTCAGAATAGGAAATTTTAAGTTTTGTAGCCTGGATAGACGAAATATTACCCGCATTCAGGTCAAATTGATAAACGTCATGAAACGAGCCCGGTATTTCTGCATTGGCAGATTGTATTTCAGAAGCATAATACAGTTTTGTGCCATCAGGTGATAATTCGGCATCTTCAAATTCTTCTGCATCGCCGGTTGTAATTTTTAAAGGCGAACTGAATTTGCCGGTTTGGTTATCAAAATCAAACACAAATATGGCATGGTCCGGCGCTGAAGGTAGTATCATTCGTTCCCCGCTGGCGGAAAATTTCATGTTACCATATCCCGCATTTATAAACCCTGCAGGTAAAATATCCGGAAAAGAAGAAACAACCGGCGTTGGGTTAACGCCCCTGTCTGTTACTAAAAAACTGTATAAACTGCCATTTGCTTCTGCAACAATCCAAACATCTTTTCTGTTACAGGCATGCGTGCCCGCTACAAGAACAGAAGCATTGTCTAACAACCGGGTGTAATAATTATCTATAGTTGATGGTTCAGGGTAAACGATCTCTACATCCGACCCGCTTTTCGCCCTTATCGTGAGATACTGAAGTTTGTTGGCATAGCTATGATCGGAAACGCCAAAAAGATAATATAAAGAATCATGCCCTGGATACGGCAAAATCAAGGGCATCATCAGGCCAGACCAGGGCCATCTGCCCAAATATCTTTTTACTTCTTTTTTATTCTTATTCCATAAAGTAATGCCATCCGTATAAAATAAAAGATTGCCGCTGGAATCGCAGATAGATGAAATATAGTATGGAAGGACGAAAGGAGAAGGGGCCGGCGGTGGAAAAGAGGTAATGCTTTTTACCGGTTTTGGCGGGCTGGTATTAAAATCAATACCCGATTGTGCTCCAAAAATCCACACATTATTAAATGGCTGGGCATGGCTCCTTGCACTAAAAAGCAATGCTAAAATCAGCATTTTCCAAAAAAATATAGGTGGAGAAAACTTCATCAGGTATCAAAAATAAAAAAGCAGGAAACGCTATATTCCTGCTTTTTTAGAAGGCATTGTTTATTTAAAATTTATCCCAGAAAAGCTTGGTAGTAACCTCATCTCCGCCAATGGCAGAAGAGGCTGCTTCCCAGTTAGGGCCGTTTACGTTTTGTTCGTTAACCGGGTAAGTATAACGCACCGGGTAATCAGATAAGGCGGTTTCAGGGGCAACCAGAACAGGATAATCCAGTCTCCGCTGCTCAGTCCAGGCATCAAAACCCCGGTTATAAAGCGCTATCCATTTCTGAACACCAATTTTCTGCTTCCATGTGCCGGCTGCAGTTGCATAGTTTACGGAAGGCTGGGCTAAATAAGTTGCGGCATCCCCGCTTGAACCACCCCAGAATTCAATAGAAGCTGTAATGGCTGCATTGTAATGCCCGGCAGCCGTTCCAGCCACAC
>JAEWBD010000263.1 GCA_023391315.1 Bacteroidota bacterium
CTGTTCCCCTGTAATCGCCGTAACGGGTGGTATCTGTAATAAGCGGAAGCCGCGGATCGAATAATCCATAAGTAGTGCCGTTCATTGCATTTACAAAATTGGCAGACAGCCACCCGTCCAGCAATAAACTCGCATTATTATGTGCTTCCTGCGCCCAGGGATTAAAGCCGTCAAAGGCTGTTATTTGTGCATCATCTTCATTACTCGTATAGGCCTGTGCCAATTCAGCCAGAACAGCATCTGCATTGTAAGATGAAGTTTTAGAAACCTGGTTCAGCATACGGGCCTTTAGTGCATGTGCGGTTTTTATCCATGCAGCCACGTCACCGGCATGAATGAAATCACTGCTGGCATCTAATTCACCATCAGCATCAGGTTGGTTCAAAGCAGCCATGCCATCATTGAGTAATTTAAGACAAGTATCATATAAAGCTTTCTGATCATCATAAACAGGATGAATGTTATCAACCCCTATAAAAGCTTCCGAATACGGAATATTTCCCCACACATTGGAAGCCATATTGATATGTAAAGCCATTAATACATCAGAAACACCTATGTAAGCATTTAAACCATTTTCGCGCCCCTGCATCTTCATATCATACAAATCGGTCATTATATTATAATAATTGTTCCATGCACTGCTGGCATCTACATCTTCATAAGTATCGGTAGAAGCCCCTGCACTGGGTGAAGCGAGGTATTGTGTATAGTAAGATGTCCAGTCTGCTATTCTGAACACATTTATGGCTGCAGTATTCGTAACATTTGCCAATAAGCCGGCAATTGGCGGCTGCAGCGCTGCATTTGGGTTTTGATTGATGTCGAGGTATTTTTTACAACTGCCCAACAAAAGAACCATACAACCAAAAACCATTAATCTTTTATATATTTTAAGTTTGCTCATTTCTTTGTTTTTTTTAAAATAAATAATGCTTAACAATCAGAACCCTACGTTTAAAGAAAATATATAGCTCCGCAAGGCAGGATAACTGAAACCTGAGCTTACATTGAGGTTGCTTCCCGGTGCGGCATCACTGCGTGTTTCGGGATCATATCCTTTATATTTTGTAATAAGAATAAGGTTTGTGCCTGTAAATGAAAGCGAAACATTATTTATAAATGAATTCTTGATTAAGTTTTCAGGCAAAGAATAAGACAGGGTTGCTGTACGTAGCCTAACCCATGATGCATCTTCCACGAAATTCTCTGAAACACCACGATAAATATTCCTGTAATAGCCTGCCCCGTAATCAACATTATCAGGCCCTACACCCTGTCCAAGCCAAACAGGTTTAGTGTTTTGCTTGCCATCTGCGGTTACGCCATCAAACACAATTGTTTCATTACGGTTAAGGGTAACTGTAGATTCGCCAAAGGCAGCAAGAAAGTTAGTAAACTGGTCGTATTTATGCACCCCTAACTGTGCGTCCCACATAAAATACAAACTCCAGTTTTTATAGGTCAACGTATTGCTAAGGCCGGTTAACCATTTTGGGTAAGAGTTACCCAAAATTTTTTGATTGGTGCCGTCTGCATAAACAGGAAAACCGTTGTCACCAATAAGCAC
Organism: Bacteroidota bacterium; assembly: GCA_023391315.1. Lineage (GTDB taxonomy): Bacteria > Bacteroidota > Bacteroidia > Chitinophagales > Chitinophagaceae > Parafilimonas. Next base: position 1,571 of record JAEWBD010000263.1, read on the forward strand.
GGGCAAATCTTTATTCGCATGAACGGCATCGTCTGCTATTGCCGGGTCATCGCCATAGCGCATAACGGGTGTTCCCCAGATATTTCCAACAGGCTCGCCCGGAACATAATAACTGCTTATTGTTGACCTGCCATAACCAAATACACTGCCTATATAAATACTCCTTAAGCCTTCATAAAGTGATAATACTTTATTACGGTTGGCTGAAAAGTTGGCTGAGATATCCCAATTGAAATTCTTTGATTTTACAGGATTTCCCGTTACTGTAACTTCAATACCCTTGTTTTCAATTTCACCTGCGTTTAAGGTGATGGAACCAAATCCTGTAGTGGTAGTGGTAGTTACATCTATGATCTGGTCTTTACTGTTAGATTTATACAGGGTTAAATTAAGGCCAAGCCGGCTTTTGAAAAAACTCAAATCTGTGCCTATTTCAAACGTGGTGGTTTTTTCCGGCTTAAGATCTACAGAACCGGCATTTGAATTACGTGTCCAGCGAATAATATCTACACCATTGTTGGAAATGGGAGAACCGGAAGGCGCATAGGTAATACTGGTTCTGTAGGGCGGCGCATCCTTTCCAATACCTGCAAGTGAAGCCCTGAACTTGCCATACGTGAACCATGATGGCATTGTTAAGTGCTGTGAGAAAATATAACTCAGGCTTGCAGAAGGATAAAAGAAAGAACGGTTATCCATTTCCAATGATGAAGTCCAGTCGTTTCTGCCTGTTAATGTCAGGTAGAGATAATTATTATAACCCAAAGTAAGATCGCCGTATAAACCAATGATGCGGTATTTTGTTCTCGTTTGATCAAGCAGCGTATGTTTTGCATTCGCCAAAGAAAACCAGTTATACACATCAAGCCCGCTACCTTCGGCTGATATACGTTTTATGTTCCTGTCTAATATATCATTGCCCACGCGGAATGTAGTTTGAAATTTATTGGCCCAGGTATGATCGAACGTTAACAACAGGTTTGAATTAATCTGCCGGTAGTTTAACTGATAGTCATGCACAAAACCGGTTCCGTATTTACCATCATAATCCTGGTTGTCGGCAGCAATAAACTCACCGGGAAAACCAACCGCGCCGGGTGCAGTTGCCGTTCTCGCATCACCATATTGGTCAACTCCCACCAGGTAGGTTGCGGTAAGCCACTTTACAGGTGAATAAGCAAAATTTACACTGCTGATAATATGATTTACCTGCGAGCCGAATTTGTTGGTGGCTGTTTGATAAATGGGATTATCATTGCCATAGCTTTTCATAGTTCCCTGCGATGTAAGATAGTCGCGTACATCCCATCTTGGCGTCCAGTAAACCAGGTCTTCATTATACCTGTTGGCATCATAAAAATTACCGTTTGTATTGGTATAATAAATCGACGTCCCCATTTTAAATTTCTCGCTGAATTTAAGCTGGCCATTCAACCTGCCATTAACCGCCTGGTAAAAAGTATTGGGAATAACGCCTTCCTGCTTTAAATAAGAAAAAGAGGAAGAATAGGTAATTTTTTCGCTGCCGCCGGAAAAGTTTACGCCTGATCTGAATTGATGCCCGGTATTGTATGCGTGCTTCCAGTTATTGAACAGCTTATCAGGATGGGAAGGATCAATTTTTTTGGCTTCTTCAACGGTTGGCCCCCATGCCGGCCAGAAATCGGTTGAATCATACACGCCCATCCATCCCTGTGAATATTTTAACTGGATATCCGGTATTTTATTTACGTTGTCAATATTATAAGATGCATTAAAACTCACGCGCATTTTACCGGCCTGGCCGGACTTTGTTGTAACAACTATAACACCATTTGCCCCGCGCAAACCATATAAAGCCGTTGCTGCACCACCTCTCAGCACATTTATACTTTCAACATCATCCGGGTTTAAATCAGACAGCCGGTTAGGCATACTGGCGCCTCTGTCGCCGGTGGTGCCGGTTGTAAAGGTGCTGTTATCCACCGGCAGGCCATCAATCACAAACAAAGGCTGGTTATCATTTGAAGGGCTGATAGAATTTACGCCACGAATTAAAATACTGGCGCCCTGGCCCGGCCCGCCACCGGAGCTTTGTATGGTTACGCCTGCCACTTTTCCTTGCAGCGCATTAATTAAGTTCGGTTGTTTTGCCTGTGCAATTTGAGTTGCATCAACCTGTTGCGAGGCATAGCCTAAAGTCTTCACTTCCCTCTTAATACCCAGTGCCGTAACCACCACATCGGTTAGGGCATTGCCGGATGGCTCAAGCGCTACATCCAAAATTGCAGAGCTGCCAACACCAGATTCCCTGGTATCATACCCCACATAAGAAAATACGAGCGTTGCATTGCCTTTGGACAATGTAATGGAATACCTGCCGGTATTATCGGTTAGCACTGAATTCCTGGTACCTTTTTCCTGCACAGCTACCTTTTCAAGCGGTTGCTTTGTGTCAGAAGCAGTTACCGTACCGGTTATTGTTTGCCCCGGTTGTGCATTTAAACCATAAAATAACAGCAAAAAAAATCCTGTAATGATCGTGGATCTAAGCATGGAATTTGGTTTTTAAATAAATTATGTAAATAAAGCAGATACGAGACTCTTGTTTACTGTAAGCCGGTCACTTCCCTGTGCGCCAAAATAACATTTCTATGACAAAAACTTAACAATTAAAGCTGCTTTTTTACTTTTCTTTTTTATAAGCGGTTACAGGGTTTTGAAATATGCCAGCATCATTAAACAGCATAAAAATTATATATTACACCGATAGCTTTTACCTTCGCAGCTTTCTGTTATTGTTTGATTTGAGAAGCTATGCAAAGAATTTATTTTGACAACGCTGCAACTACCCCCCTTGATGCGGAAGTACTTGATGCCATGATGCCCTATTTAACCACGCATTTCGGCAATCCTTCTTCTATTTACAGTTATGGCAGGGAAACAAGGCTGGCTGTGGAAAATGCACGCAAAACAGTTGCAAAAATATTAGGCGCTAACCCCGGTGAAATATTTTTTACAAGCGGCGGCACAGAAAGCACGAACACGGCTTTGTGCGCTGCCATAATCGATTTGGGTTGTGAAAGAATTATAACATCCCCATTGGAGCATCATGCCACATTACACACGGTAGAGCATTTGCACAAACAAAAAGGCATCGACCTGCAATTTGTAAAAGTTTCACCTGACGGTCATATTGATTTGAATGACCTGGAAAAATTACTCTCGGCATCCAACAAAAAAACACTGGTTACTTTAATGCATGCCAACAACGAAATTGGCAATATTACCGATATTCATGCAGTGGGTGAACTATGCAAAAAATACAATGCGGTTTTTCACAGTGATACCGTGCAAACCGTTGGTCACTTTCCTTTCAATCTGCATGCAACGCCGGTTGATTTTATAAACGGCGCCGCGCATAAATTTCATGGTCCAAAAGGTATTGGTATTATTTATATAAGTGAGAAAAATAAGATAAGCCCTTTTATACAGGGCGGTAGCCAGGAAAGGAATATGCGGGCCGGCACTGAAAATATTTATGGCATTGTGGGCTTTGCAAAAGCCCTGGAACTGGCTACAAAGAATTATGAAGCCGACAAAGCCTATATCTGCGGTTTAAAAAATTATATGCTGCAGCAATTGCAAAACAATATTGAAGGCGTAAGCTTTAACGGCGATTATGCCGGCAACAGTTTATATACCGTATTAAGTGCCAACTTTCCCAAAAATGAAAAGAGCGAATTAATATTATTTAATCTTGATATAAATAATATATGTGCCAGCGGCGGCAGCGCCTGTACGAGCGGCGCAAACGTAAGCAGCCACGTAATAAGCGCCATTAACCCAAATGCTGATATAGATTTTGTAACCGTTCGTTTTTCTTTCAGCAGGCATAACACAAAAGAAGAAATAGATACCGTAGTAAATAAACTGAAAGAAATTATATAAGCCGCATGAGCAATACCATTCATTATAATAATTGCCCGGCCTGTTCAGGTACGGATATTGAATTCGTGCTGAAAGCAAAAGATGAAACTGTAAGCCACGAATATTTTGAAGTATGGCAATGTAATAATTGCACGCTTCGCTTCACACAGGATGTACCCAACGAACAAAACATCGGCCCTTATTACCAGTCGTCAGACTATATTTCCCATTCCAATACGTCAAAAGGCATGGTGAATAAACTGTATCACACAGTTCGTTCCATTACCTTACAAACAAAAAGAAAGCTGGTTGAAAAGTACAGCGGAATAAAAGCCGGCAACCTCCTCGATATTGGCGCCGGCACGGGTGCCTTTGCATCTGCCATGAAAAATGCGGGCTGGCATGTAACAGGTCTTGAACCCGATGAAACGGCAAGATTGAATGCAAAAAAAGATTTTGGTATTGAATTACAACCGGCAGAAAATTTATTTAATCTTGCGCCCGACAGTTTTGATGCTATTACATTATGGCATGTGCTGGAACACGTACACCGCCTGCATGATTATCTCGATGCATTTCACGCCTTATTAAAATCCGGTGGCCTATTAATGATCGCCGTTCCCAATTACACGAGTTATGACGCTAAAATTTATGACGCGAATTGGGCAGCTTATGATGTACCGCGGCATCTCTACCACTTCTCTCCTGCAAGCATGCAAAGGCTTTTACAGGCACATAAATTTACACCTGCGAACAACAAGCCCATGTGGTTCGACAGTTTTTATGTGAGCCTTTTAAGTGAAAAATATATTTCAGGCAAAAGCAATTTTGCAAAAGCCTTTTTTAACGGCCTGCGCTCAAATTTAAAAGCCTTGCAGCACGCTTCTAATTGCAGCTCGGTAATTTATATTGCAAAAAAATAATTTTGGCATTGTATCTGCCTGAATGTCTTAGAATTTTCTCCAATAATTTTTATTGAAGTATTTTGGGGTAACGATTAAAAATAATTACGCTACGGATTAATAATTTATTGCTGTAATTATTCAGGATAATAAAACAATACCGGTTGAACGCAAAAAAAATTGGCAAGACGGTTTTAAAAGTTGTTGCATGGATTATTGGCATCATTATTTTTTTAATCGTGCTTGTTTATATATTGATACAGGTGCCCGCCATTCAAAATTTCGCAAAAAATAAAGCTGTTGCTTACCTCGAAGGAAAAATTAAAACCAAAGTTGAAATAGGAAAATTCGGGCTTGACTTCCCCAAAAGAATCGTTTTAGAAAAAATATATTTTGAAGACCAGCGTAAAGACACGCTTTTATATGGCGGTAAAATAAGGGTTGACATTTCTTTATTCAGCTTGCTGCGCAAGGAAGTAAACCTTCAATACCTTGAGTTGAATGGTATGAAGGCAAACATTTACCGCAATTATCCCGATACCAGTTTCAATTTCGATTATATTGTAAAAGCCTTTGCCAGCGAAGAAGAAAAAACGCCTGAACCGGAAGACAGTGCTGCCGCTATGAAATTTAATATCGGCAAAATTGTTTTAAAGAATATCACCGCCAGGTTTAAAGACGATGAAAGTGGCAACAATGTTTATTTTTATTTAGGTGATTTTAATACAAGCATTGACACCTTCGATCCGGATAAGCTCATCTACAAAATAAAAGATATCAATATTGCAGATATCAATGCAAAAGTTTACCAGTATAAGCCTTTAATTGAAAATAAAGACAGCACCAGCCCCGTACCGCCACCGTCTGCATCATCACCGCAGATGCCCACGCTTGAATTAAGCGGCTTAAACCTGCAGCGCATTTATTTTAATTACAGGAACGATGTTTCGGCATTACTGGCATTCTTAAAGATTGGGGAGTTAAGTACACACCCTGAAAGTATCAACCTGCAAAACCTTCATATAAGCCTGAAAGATTTCGCATTTCATAATTCGGTAATTAAAGTGGCGCTTGGTAAATCGCAGGAGGCGAAGGAAACTAAAGACGTAGTTGCGGCTAAAACAGACAGCCAGTTAAATAATCCCTGGAAGTTTTATTTAGCCAAAGCAGATTTTAAAAACAATGAGCTCATTTATGACGACAACAGTGCAAAGCCTTTGACCGAAGGTTTTGACGCCAGTCATTTACACATAAAAGATTTTATTTTAAAAGGCGACAGTTTAAGTTTTACACCAGAGATATTTAAAGGCAATATAGACCAGCTTGCTTTGAATGAAAAAAGCGGGCTTGCCTTACAAAAATTTCATACAAGATTTTATTACAGCGATACAACCGCATCACTTACCGATTTATTGCTGCAAACTGACGGCACAACAATTCAAAATAAACTCATTGTAAAATATCCTTCAATAGAAGCCATATCCAAAAACATTGGCGCTTTATATATTGATGCCAACCTTCCCAATTCCAAAATCTCGGTAAAGGATTTCCTGGCATTCATGCCTTCGTATAAAAGAACGATGGGCAACTATAAATTATCTGCCATAAAACTAAACGCAGCCGTTAAAGGTTTTATAAGCGATCTTTCCATCCCAACATTTGAACTGAGCGGTTATGGCGACACTTATGTAAAATTATCCGGACGGTTGCAGGGCTTGCCCGATACAAAACGGGCTTACTACAATGTAAAGATCAACCAGTTTACTTCTACCAAAAAAGATATACTTAGCTTATTGCCGCCAAAAACTTTACCGGATAATTTTAATCTTCCCGACCGTTTTGCTTTGAATGGGTTTTTTAAAGGAAGTACCAGCGCATTCAATACGCAGCTTGCTTTAAAATCCAATAAAGGCAATATAAATGTTGACGGCAGCATGAAGCCCGGCGATGTATATGCTGTGAATGCAAAGCTGCAAAATGTTGATGCAGGTTATTTAATGAAGCAACCGGATAATCTTGGTAAAGTTACCGCCAATCTAACGGCAGGCGGCAAAGGCATTGACCTAAAGAAAGCCAATGCAAAATATAATCTTGATGTGGCCAGCGCCGAAGTAAAAGGCTATACTTACCAGGGATTAAATGTAAACGGTGAAATTAATGACGGTGTTAATACAACAAAAGCTTCTATTAATGATTCCGCTATTGCACTAAACCTTGATCTTACGGCCAACCTGAATACGCCCTCAACCTATCCGCCGCTGAAATTAGATTTATTAATAGATACATTGAATGCAAAAACCTTAAACTTGATGAGCGATACATTAAGTTTAAGCGGCCATATAACGGCAGACCTTCCTTCCACTAACCCTGATGATTTGGTTGGAACAGTTAATATCAATCACCTTTCGTTAACAAGGGCCGGGCAGAAATTAAATACGGACAGCATTTCGCTGGTTGCAAGCGGCGATTCCACCAATAAAAGCATTGTAATTAAAGCAGGCAATGATATTGACGCCGCACTTGTTGGCCAGTATAAATTAACGGAAATAGGGCAGGCATTGCAACAGGTCATCAATCAATACTATAAACTACCGGGCTACGAACAGAAAAATATTACCGCGCAAAACTGGACGTTTGACGCCACCGTCCGCCCACAAGGCTTGCTGTTACAATTAATGCCCGATTTAAAGGGAAGTGATTCCATTGCTGTGAATGCACACTTGAATTCAGCACAAAACGATTTAGGCTTAACAGCAAAAAGCCGGCGCATAATTTTCGGTACCAATCAAATTGATAGCTTAAATATAAACGCGCAATCTGCAGCAGATGCTTTGAATGCAAACGTTGCTGTTAATGGTATAAAGGCTGGTTCTACACAATTATATAAAACAGCCATAAATGCAAAGGTTGCCGATAACCGGCTGGATGTGGATGTTGCCTCCAATGATGTAAAGAACAAAACACAATATGCGTTGGGCGCTTTATTAAACCAGATTGACAGTGGCTTCAGCGTGAGCTTAAAACCCAATCTTATTTTAGATGGCGACAAATGGAATGTTGGCACCAACAATTCTACTCAATACGATTCATCAGGCATTATTGTAAATAATTTTTCTATCAGCCAGGGTAACCAGTCTTTATCAATAAACAGCACATCGCCCTCAACGGCAGCACCCATAAAAGTTGATCTCAAAAATTTTGAAATAGCCACCATTACTAAAATTGCCCACCAGGATTCTTTGCTGGCATCAGGCACTATTAATGGCACGGCAGAAATCACCAATCCCACAAAGGATATGGTGTTTACTTCAGACTTAGCTATAAATAACCTTGCCTATAAAACAGATACGATAGGCAACCTTGCTATAAAAGTTGATAATAAAACTGCCAATGCATACAACGCAGATGTGGCTATTACCGGCAATGGCAACGATGTTCGTTTAACCGGTTTGTATTATACCGGTGAAGGCAGGATGGATTTAAACCTGGCCATGAATAATTTAAACCTGGCTATGATAAAAGGTTTCGCCACAGGCCAGTTAGATGACATAAGAGGTTTTTTAAAAGGCAAGGTGGCTATTAAGGGCACAACTTCTGCGCCTGATATAAATGGCAGGTTGAATTTTGCAAATGCTTCATTCGTGCCTACTATTTCAGGAGAAAGGTTTACCATTCCGAAAGATATTATCCGCGTAAATTCACGGGGCATTCATTTTAATAATTTCGATCTCGTTGATTCGTCAGGCAATAAAGCCACCATTGATGGCGATATTCTTACCAAAGATTATAAAAGCTTCACCTTTAACCTCACTTTAAACGCCGATGATTTTACCGTGGTTGATGCACGGCAGGCAACCGACCGCATTTTATACGGCAAACTGAATATTGATGCCGCCGCTGACATAAAAGGCGATTTAACGGCGCCAACCGTAAACGGCGACCTGAGGGTGAATAAGGTTACTGATTTTGTTTTTGTGCTGCCGCAATCAGACCCGGAAGTACAATCAAGGGAAGGCGTGGTTGTTTTTATAGATAAAGATAACCCTGCAGATACAGCGGAAGTGGTGATTGATTCTGCCGCTATTGCCAAACTTACCGGTATATCAGTGGATGCTAATATTGAAATAGACAGTTCTGCAAAGTTCACTGTGGTAATTGATGAAAGAAATCGCGATGCATTAACGCTGAAAGGAAGGGCCAACTTAAATGGCGGAATTGACCGAAGCGGGAAAACCACTTTAACCGGCGCTTATGAACTGGAAAGCGGCTCTTATAATTTGTCATTAAGCGTTTTAAAAAGACAGTTCCTTATTCAGAAAGGAAGCACCATTACCTGGACAGGCGACCCCACAGCGGCCAATATTGATGTAACGGCTGTATATGACATCAACACACCTTCTATCGATTTAATGCAATCTTCTGTTGCGGGTAATTCAACTGCTGAAATGACAAGGTATAAAGAGAAATTACCCTTCCAGGTTTTATTGCACATGACCGGAGAACTATTAAAGCCCGTAATCACTTTCGATATAGTGTTGCCTGAAAGAACAGCCGCCCAATGGAGCAATGTTGCAGACAAGTTACAACAAGTGCGTAATGACGAAGGCGAGCTGAACAAGCAGGTATTTGCACTTTTATTACTGGGCAGGTTCATACAGGAAAATCCATTTGTAAGCTCTGCCGGCGGCACCGGTGTTGAAGGGGAACTAAGGGCAAGCGCCAGCCGCATTTTAACCGAACAGTTAAATAATCTTGCAGGCAGTTTGATAAAAGGCGTTGATGTGAACTTTGGCGTGGAATCAGGCGCTGATTATTCAAGCGGCACTGCGCAAAATAAAACAGACCTTAATGTAACGGTATCAAAAAAATTATTGAATGACAGGCTGCGCGTAAATGTGGGTAGCAATTTCCAATTGGAAGGCCCGAGCAACCCTAATCAGAATACAGTAAACCCGGCTGGCGATGTTTCGGTTGATTACCAGCTTACGAAAGATGGCCGTTATATGATACGTGTTTACCGGTTAAACCAATACGAAAACCAGATAGACGGACAGGTAGTTGAGACCGGCATGAGCTTTATTCTTACATATGACTATAATAAATTCAGTGAAATATTTACAGGCAGAAAAGAAGCAAAACTGATAAGGAAGAAAAACAAAAGAATTACGAAGCAGCAAAGGGAAAAAAGAAGGCAGCAGGAAATAAAACAGGCGTCTCAATATCAAAATCCAACCAATACACCTTAATTGTTTTTATAACAGGAGCACTAATGAATTTGAAAAAAATACATAGCATCCATTTTAAACACCTTGCAGTTTTTGCCGGCCTGGTTTTATTGCTTGCTTCCTGCAGCAATACCAAAAACCTTGGCCCCGGCCAAAACCTTTTTGTGGGTTCAAAAGAAAAGATAAAATCAACAGATAAAATTCCTTCCAAAAAAAGAAAAGAGCTGGAGAGCGAAATGAGTTCGCTGGTGCGCCCCGAACCTAACTCTACTATTTTAGGCGCACGGTTTAAGCTTACGGTTTTCAATATGTTTAAAGAACCGAAAAAGCCAAAGGGGCTTATATATTGGTTGAAATATAAAGTGGGCGAACCGCCGGTGCTGGCTTCTAATTCAGCGCTCGAAAAAAACCGGCTGGTGCTGCAAAGCCATTTGGAAAATGCAGGCTTCTTCAGGGATTCGGTTGTTATGGATACTTCTGTAAAAAACAAAAAATTATCCGTGACCTATACAGCGCTGGTTGATACGCAATACAGGATCAACAACGTCTCCTACCCTAATGATTCAAGTATTCTTGCAAAAAATATCCAGCGTTATGCCGTTGGCAAAAAATATGTGTTGTTAAAGACAAATAATCCTTATAGCCTTGATGTAATAAAAGATGAACGCACACGCATTGACGCCCGTTTAAAAGATAAAGGCTTTTATTATTTCAACCCTGATTATTTATTGGCCAAAGCCGATTCAACAATTGGTAATCATAAAGTGGATATTGATTTGAGGGTAAAGCCTGAAACACCTTCAAACGCCAGGCTTCCGTACTATATTAATAATGTTTATGTTTTTGCAGATTATGACATAAACTCAGATACGGCACGGCGAAAAGCAAAATTGTTTGAAGGTTACCGTATTGTTGATCCCAATCACAAATACAATCCTAAAATATTCAGCAGGACGCTTGTGTTTAAACCCGGCGAATTATATAACCGCACCGATCATAATTTAAGCCTGAACCGTCTTATAACATTGGGTATATACAAATTTGTAAAGGTGCGCTTTGAACCGGCAAGAGACAGTGTTCAAAAATTAAATGCTTTTTACTATTTAACCCCTACTAATGTAAAGTCTATACGCTTTGAAGTATCAGGGCTTACAAAATCGAATAATGCAACAGGCGGCGAATTTTCAACCAACTGGCGGCACCGTAATTTATTTAAGGGCGCGGAGCTGTTCACTATTGCAGCCAATTTTGGTTTTCAAACACAAATATCTTCAGGATATAATGTAAACACATTAAGCTATGGCCTTGAAGCTAATCTATTCGTGCCGCGGATTATAGCGCCGTTCAGGCTCAATACCAGCAGCGCTTATGTTCCGCAAACAAAGTTTGGGGCCAGCTATAAATTTTACAACCGCACTACACAATATACACTCCGGTCAATAGGCGGAACGTATGGTTATGTTTGGAAGGATAATATTAAAAACGAGCACGAGTTTACGCTAATTAATATAAACGCAGTTAAGCCCGCCAACTTTACGGATAGTTTTAAAGCGCTTATTGATACAAACCTTACTGTACGCCGCAGCGTGGAGAAGCAGTTTATTATTGGCAGCATTTATAATTACAATTATAATTCACAGGCGCAGGCCAATACAAAAAAGAATAATTTTTATTTTAATGGCAATGTTGATGCTTCGGGCAATTTGCTGGGTTTAATAACCGGCGCTAATGTATTAAAAGGCGATAAAAAGAAAATCCTTGGGCAGGAGTTTACACAGTATATAAAATTAGAAGGCGATTTCCGGCATTACCTGAAGTTAGGCAAGTATAATTCCTTTAATACAAGATTTGATGCAGGCATTGCCGCAGCTTATGGCAATGACACACTTGTGCCTTTTATAAAAGAATTTTTTGCCGGCGGGGTAAGCGATTTAAGAGGTTTCAGGGCAAGAACATTAGTGGGCGGGTACTATGCCGGCAATCCAAGAGAAAAGTTAGTTTGGGATCAGCCGGGCGATGTAAAACTTTTATTAAGCGCCGAATATCGCGCCAAGCTGTTTTCTATTTTAAGATATGCATTGTTTGCGGATGCGGGTAACGTATGGACGTTAAAGTATGATAGTGAAAGGCCGGGCTCTAAATTCTCCTCCAAAGATTTTATGAGTCAGATAGCCGTTGATGCAGGTATAGGTTTACGTGCAGATGTAAGCATTCTTATCCTTAGGCTTGATGTGGCTTTTCCTTTACATCTGCCTTACAATTTACCAAATGGCGAAAAATATAAGATTGATTTTGGCGACAGCGAATGGCGTAAAAACAACATTGTTTGGAACCTTGCTATCGGCTATCCGTTCTAAATACAAATCATTCATCAATGCATAAAAGCATTCAGTACAAATACACCGCCAAGCCCCACAACAGATACGATGGTTTCCATTACACTCCATGTTTTAAAAGTGTCTTTCAGGCTTAGATTAAAATATTCTTTAAACAACCAAAAGCCGCCATCGTTCACATGGCCGAAGATTAAACTGCCCGCACCTGTTGCCAATACCATCAGGTTAGGATCAACACCACTTGTTGCAATTATTGGAGCAATTATGCCGGCCGTGGTTAAACCTGCAATGGTAGCAGAGCCTAATGCAATACGTATGACGGCGCTTATCGTCCAGGCGGCGAGCAAAGGATGCACATGAAAATTATCCAGCATGCCTGCTATCTGCGTATTGATGCCTGTTTCTGTAAGGATTTCTTTCATAGCGCCTGCGCCGGCCAATATGAGCAATATAACGGCAATATCTTTTATGGAATCTGTAAGATGCCCCATAAGCAACGCTATCGGTTTCTTTTTCTTTATACCCAGGCTGTATAAAGCATATATAACAGAAATAATCATAGCAACCGGCGGGTCGCCGATATCAATAAGAATTTTTGTAACGATATTTTGCTGCTGGATAAACTGCTGGCAAATGGTGGCAACAGCAATTAATAATACGGGAAGAAATGTGGTAAATAAACTATTGAAAAAAGAGGGCAGTTCACTTTCCGGCAGGTCCTTAGACACAAATGTATCCGGAGGCTTATTCATGTATTTTTTTAAGCGCGTTGCAAACAACGGCCCCGCAATTATTACGGCAGGAACGGCAATTAAAACACCATACAACATGGTTAACCCTATATCTGCACCAAACTGCTTCACCAGCGCCGTTGGCGCAGGATGCGGCGGTAAATAACCATGTGTTATTGATAAAGCGGCCACCACCGGCAGCCCGATATATACCACAGGAATATTATACCGTTTTGAAACGGTAATAATAAGCGGCACCATCAATACAAAACTCACATCAAAGAATAATGGAATGCCGATGATAAAAGCAGTGAGCACCATTGCCCACATCAAATATTTTCTGCCAAAGGCATCTACAAGGCCGGTTGTAATTTTTTGGGCAGCACCGCTTTCGGCAATCAGTTTTCCAAGCATGGCGCCCATGCAAAGTATAATGCTAAGCGAGCCAAGAATATCGCCAATGCCTTTTTCCATGGCAGGCACTATTTCGTGCACCTGCATTCCATTGGCCAGGCCCATCAATATAGAAACAATAAGAAAAGCGAGAAATGCATTAAGTTTTGCTGATGTAATAAGAACGATCAATAAAACAATGCCAGCAAGCAATATGATAAACGACATAGTTTATTTCAATAAGCGATTAAAGATAAGGCTTGCAACATTTAATCAAAGTTTTGTTTAAATAAACCAGGAATTAAATTCACATCCTGTACAAAAAATTTCAGGCAACTTCTTATATATTTAGTTTTTAAAATTTTAACCGGTTTGAAAAAAGTTTTAATAATTGATGATGACCTGCGCAACACATTTGCGCTTTCTGCCGTGCTTAAAGCAAAGGGCTATGCCGTTGCAGTAGCAAATAATATGATAGAAGCTTTTGCCATACTTGAAAAACAGGTAAATGAAATTGGCATCATTCTTTTGGATATGATGATGCCGGGCATGGATGGTTATGATGCCATACCTGTATTGAAATCAACAGAAGCTTACAAAAATATTCCTGTTGTTGCAGTTACAGCACAGGCTATGGCGGGCGACCGTGAAAAATGCCTGAATGCAGGCGCCAGTGATTATATACCGAAACCTGTGGATGTGGACTGGCTGATAAACATTTTAAACGAAAGCCTTAAATAATTAATGTGGAAGCAATAATGGTTAAAGATGAAGAGGTTGAATTACTGATAAACGAACTGGCACGGCGTTATGGGTATGATTTCACCAATTATGCAAGAGCTTCCCTGCGCAGGCGCATTAACCGGCTTATTACTATTGACCGCATTCCAAGCTTTGCAGAATTAATTTACCGTGTAAAAAATGATGCGGATTATCTTACACATCTTGTTGAAGAGATTACGGTAAATGTTACAGAAATGTTTCGCGATCCCCATGTATTTAAATTAATCCGCGAAAAAGTTTTACCGGTGCTGGCCACGCATCCTTTTATAAGAATATGGCACACGGGCTGCGCCACCGGCGAAGAAGTATATTCAATGGCCATTTTGCTTGAAGAAGCCAACCTGCTGCGCAAGTCGTTAATTTATGCAACAGATTTAAATCCATCGGTGATTGAAAATATACAAAGAGGAATTTTTCCTTTAAACCGCATGCAGCAGTACTCTGAAAATTATGTGCTGTCCGGCGGTAAAAAAGATTTTTCTTCTTTTTATACGGCACAATATGGCTTCGCGAAATTTAACCAGAAGCTTAAAGATAAAATGATAACCGCTACACACAATCTTGTTTCAGACAGGTCGTTTAATGAGTTCCAGGTAATATTCTGCCGCAACGTGCTTATTTATTTTGATAAAGTTTTGCAGGATAAAGTTTTAAAACTTTTTGATGACAGTCTTGAAAAGCTTGGCTTTCTTATTCTCGGCTCAAAAGAAAGTTTGCGCTTTTCGCCAATAGCTAAAAAATTTGTGCAGGTGGAGAAAGAAAAGATATGGCGCAAGATAGAGTAACAAAATATAAATTAATTGCAGTTGGTGGTTCAGCAGGCAGCCTTGAAGTTATCTTAAAGATAGTGGGCGTTTTGCCTTTGAATGAAAACGTTGCTTTGCTGATCATTCTTCACCGCAAAAACGATGGTGAGTCTATACTGGCAAACCTTATTTCAACCAGGACAAAATTTGTTGTTAAGGAGATAGAAGATAAGGAGAATATTTTACCGGGTTATGTTTATATAGCACCGGCAGACTATCATGTGTTGTTTGAAAACGAAAAAATGTTCTCGCTCGATTCTTCTGAAAAAGTTAATCACAGCCGCCCGAGCATTGATGTGAGCTTTGAATCGCTTGCTGAAGTTTTTGGCGAAAGTGCAATTGCCATTTTATTGTCCGGCGCCAATGCAGACGGCGCCAATGGCATCAGTAAAATAAAACAGGCCGGCGGTTTCACTATCGTGCAG
>JAEWBD010000425.1 GCA_023391315.1 Bacteroidota bacterium
GTCTGAAGTCTTTAACCAGGTTTCCCATTGAGGAATTTCTTTCCCGGCTTTGAAGAAAAGATAAATCCTTCCTTCCGGCGACTCGAATAAAACCGGGTTCCAATGCGGTGTATTATTAATTTTTGCAACTTCAAATGTTTTGCTCCAGGCGCCGGGCTTTCCTGTCGTCATCCATATACCAACATCATCATTTTTTTCTTCCGTACCGCCAAACCATGCTGCCATAAATGCGCCGCTTTTTAAATGGATGATAGTGGAGGCATGGCATTCAGGATAAGATTGGTCGTCTCCAAAAAGATAACCTTTAAGCGGAAGAGAATCCAATTGATTAATGGTTTTCATTTTTCCGGTAATTAAAGCGTTTGAAAAGCAATTGCATTGTATAAAGAATACAAAAAAAAGAAGGCTTGTTTGCTTTAAAAAAAATGTTCTTTTCATTCGTACAAGTTTGTTTTTTAGTTGTCTCATGGAACCTCGCTCATATTGTCCTGTGTGAGAAAAAATTATCATGCTCGGTTTCATTTTATAAAATTTCTGTTGAGTAACATAATCGATAGTAGTGTTATGTCAATTGTAAATTGTCGCAGTTAAAATGAGCAGTGAATGGCCGTTGTGAGTAAAGGCCACGTTTACAAAAAACCACCGCTATTCACCACTGACAACTAACGCTTAACTTAACAACGGCCTCAATTATAAAATGTATAGTTATTTATATGGCGTTGTAAAAAGTTCTGAAAAATACCTTCAATTTTTTGGCTTCAGAAATTTTTTGAACACTTATGACAAGATGCTACACTTGATTGATAAGATTAGGAAAAGAAAACCCCTTCTTAGTGTTTTATTTTGTGAGAAGCAAGCAATTGCAAATCCTTGATTAAAAAAGCAATCGAAAATTTCACTGCCCTGGCGCTTTTAAAAACTCAAAGACAAAAAAATATTCAATGAAACCGAGCATGATAATACTCACAAGGGGAATGTACATAGCGAGGTTACATGAGGCCATTGAAAAATTAAATATGCACGAATGAAAGAAAATGCTGAACGGAAGTTCATACCTGTTATGTTAACCCCATTTAAAGATGATGGGAGAATTGATTTTGACGGCCTTACCATGCTAACAGAATTTTATATGCAGGCAGGTGCAAAAGGGTTATTTGCTAATTGCCAGTCCAGTGAAACATTTCATTTAAGCGATGAAGAAAAATTGCAGATTGTAAAGCATACAATAAAAGTTGCTGGTGGAAAAGTACCGGTGGTGGCGGTTGGCAATTTTGGAACAACAATAGCCGCACAGGCCGGTTTTGTAAAAAAGATCTTTGACACCGGCGTTAAAGCTGTTATTATAATTACAAGCCTTATTGCTGAAGAGAATGAAAGCAATGAAGGTTTTGATGAGCGGGTTTTTGAACTATTTGATCTTACCGGCAAAATACCGCTTGGATTTTACGAATGCCCTGAGCCGTATAAAAGATTATTGTCGGCAGAGCAACTTGAAAAATTTGTGGCTACCGGCAGAATCATATACCACAAAGACACTTGTCTTGATATAGAAATGGTAAAAGAGAAATTGAAAGTAACAAGCGGCATTGATACATTCGGGTTATATGATGCTTATGCGGTAAATGCAGTAGCTTCTTTAAAAGCCGGGGCAGCAGGCCTTTCGTGCGTACAGGGTAATTTTTTTCCTGAACTGATTGTGTGGTTGTGCGATCATTTTGACAACATTAACGTTACCGGAAACGTAAATAAAGCACAGCAATTTTTAACTGACAACATGGAAGTTATTCATTATGCTTATCCTGTAGTTGCTAAATATTATCTTCAAAAACGCGGATTAAATATTTCCACTTTTTCAAGAACGAGTACGGAAGCTTTTACTTCAGCCGTAAAAGACAAAGTGGACCGTCTTTATGATGAATATCATTTTCTCAGTGAAGCGTTATCCATCAGTTCAATTTCTTAATGAGCAAGTACAATAATCTAAAAAAGCTTATTCAATAAGAGAAAACTTTTTATTGCAGTTCTCAGTTCATCAGGTACTCCCGTTTATAAGTTAAAGGTGTTGTGCCAATTACTTTTTTAAATTGCCGGTAAAAATTAGAAATATTATAGAACCCGCACCTGTCTGCAATCTGGTCAACAGACATTTTATCTTCTATCAAAAAATGACAGGCATGGCTAATGCGGATCTCGGTAAGAAAATCGTAATAGGTTTTATTGGTCATTAATTTAAAATAGCGGCAAAATGAAGTTGTTGTAAGATTACTGATGGCTGCTATCTGCTCCAAAGTAATGGGTTGTGAATAATTGGCCATCGTGTAGCTATATACCAGGTTCAAACGTTCCGTTTCATATTTATTAGACTGATAAAAACTTGTTTCTTTGGTAACCTGGCAATAGTCTTTTGTTTCAGATAAAACTTTAAGGATAGAAAGTAAAGCAATCAGCCGGTCAAGGCCTTCCGCCTTTGATGCAGCTTCAATTAATGGAATAAGCCTGTCACGGGACCGGTTAGTAATTACCATTCCCATTTTTGCCTTTTCAAAAAGCAAGGGCAGCAGGCGGGCTTCCGGTAACGACAGCATATCATTGCCCATAAAATTTGATGAAAAATGAAGAACAATCGCTTCCACGCCATATTGCCCATTACAACTTTCCCTGCAATGCCATTTATGCGGTAGGTTCTCGCCCAGCAGCACAATTTCACCATCGGAAAAGTTACTGATATTATCACCAATAAAGCGAACGCCTTCACCCTTGATAAGATAATGTAATTCCAGTTCAGGATGATAATGCCATAACGATCCAAAGGAAGAATCACGGCGGATACTGAACGATGATTCTAACGGTTGTGGTACTTTATGGAAATGAGGTTTCATAAATACAGAGCGCACTATTACAATTTGGTTATCTAAAAGTAGATAAAAAACGTTTTGCCAGTTTAAAAAATCGAAATGTATATCGAAGATGGAAATAAGATCAGGAAAAGCTTATTAAGAAAAAATGATATTTTAAATGTGTAAAGCTTAATAGCTAAAAATGTCTTTTTGAATATTTTCAAATTGGTTCGTTGCGGACGAACTTGCTGCCGACCTTCAAAAGTTTCCTCATGAAGGTTATGTAACTTTAATTGCCGGCAGCCTTTTGTTTCTTGTAATGTATGTATGGTACCGGAGTCGTAAAATAAAAAACAGGTACGTGGAATTTGTAAGGATGGAACACTATATTCCGTTAATACAAGAATTAAGTAATGATAAATCGATACCGAAATATGCCACAAACCTTGTCTATTTAACAAGTGCCAATAATCCAAAAGAAATTGAACATAAGATCATATATTCCATATTAAATAAGAAGCCAAAACGTGCAGATATATACTGGTTTATCCATGTTAACACGCTTGATGACCCCTCTTTCTGGCAAAGCATTGCTATAGGAATCTCAATGTAAAAGATATCGGTTGTTATAGGAATGCCAACACCCGGATTCATACAGACACCATAGTTATAAAGCGCAAAAATTCCAGATGGAAGTATAATACATACAGGCAGTAAAATTTGATATGCTTTTTAGTTCTGAAAGTACCGCGGCTCGTCTTCGCAGAAAAGCGACACCATAACTTTTACCAAGATCGCATTATCATCCGAAAAAATAATGTTGCAATAGAAATATTATGATCCCTGCAAAATAACCAAGCAGCGCCAGCAAGCTTATCTTTTTAAGATACCAGAAAAAGTTTATTCTTTCAATGCCCATAGCGACTACACCGGCTGCAGAACCTATAATAAGCGCACTGCCTCCGGTTCCTGTGCAAAAAGCAAGAAATTCCCAGAAAAAACTATCAGTTGGATACTGGCTAAGGCTATACATGCCCTGCGCTGCAGCAACAAGCGGCACATTATCAACTATAGCCGATAAAAGCCCGATAGCAATAACAATAATCCTCTCGCTCCTGATAGTTGCCGTAAGCCATCCGGACAAATCAGTTAAAATACCTGATGATTGCAATGAAGCCACGCTCAATAAAATGCCCAGGAAAAATAAGACGCTGGGCGTATCTATCTTGCGAAGAGCATACGATACAGATAATGCGCCTTTATCTTCAACGTCGTCTTTTTGGCGTAAAATCTCGGTAATTATCCAAAGTAATGATAGGCCTAAAAGTACACCCATATAAGGTGGCAGGTGCGTGATAGTTTTAAAAACAGGCACCATTATTAAAACAACAACACTTGAAAAAAAGATAATGTATTGCTGTTTTTTAGGAATATTTTTTCCTCGGTTATTATCAATATCAACGGGCTTTTCTATTTCGCCTTTTAAACGAAAACTCATGTAGATTAAGGGAACAATAATGCAGGCGAGACTTGGAAAAAAACAAGCTTTAATAATATTAAGCGCCGTAACCTGGCCGCCTATCCAGAGCATGGTGGTAGAAATATCGCCAATAGGCGACCATGCGCCGCCTGCATTGGCTGCTATTACAGTCATGCCGGCAAAAAACAAACGATCTTCCCGGTTTTTAATAAGCTTGTTTAAAAGCGATAATATTACAATCGTTGTAGTAAGATTATCAAGTACAGCGGAAAGAAAAAAAGTTATGAATGAAACAATCCAAAGCAGTTTTACTTTATTAGTTTGATTAATTCGTGTAGTAATAATATCAAATCCGTTGTATAAATCAGCCAGTTCAACTATTGTCATCGCCCCAAGCAGAAAAAACAGAATCCCGGAGAGTTCACCCAAATGATGAGCCAGTTCTTCACCAACCAATTCCTTATCTGTTGCGTTCAAAATAAAAATTGTCCAGCAAAGCACTGCAGTTATTAAAGCCGAGGCTGCTTTGTTTATTTTAATGCTGTGCTCAAGTGTTATCAGCAAATAACCTGTAATAAAGACTGCAATTATTGATCCCGTCATTTAATTAATATTGTTTTATAATGTACCAATCCAGGTTGTGGCAAGCAGGAGTTATACCTGCTTCGGTCAAATATAAATTGAATTACACTAGGCCTCAGCAATTTACCACAGAATCATAAATCAGTAATTTGTAAAAACTTGTTTTGCCTGCCCTGTAACTGGATATGGCTGGCTGTGTTTGTGGGCTTCATCCTGCTGCAATCCTCGTTTACCACGTTTTGCCCGTTTGAAAAATACCGGCCGCTGCAAAGCGAATAGCTTTGGATGAGCTTATGGGTAACCCCAGGAAAATTCCGGCAATTTTTAGTAACGGTTACATTTTAAATTAACATTATAATTAGCCGGCAGGTGAATGTGTGTTGTCTTATTATTTTTGTAAGGCTTCAAAAAGCTATGTATAAATAATGTATAAGAAAATAAGCTGTCTTTCTTTTTTATATAAGGGTGTATATCTTACACTTTTCAGCCTGTTATTCTTCATACAGCTCCAGCCAAAATTTATCGAAGCTTCTAACGATTTCATCAGTATTAAACCTAGTTCTGTACAAAAAACATCAAACGATAACAGGACCGAAGCGCAAACAACCAGTAAGGAAACATTTATAAAAGTAAGCAAGCGTTTTGATGTAAGCAGCCAATTCATTTTATCGGCCGCCTTTCTGGTTTCTAAAACAATTTACGAATCTTCTTACGTCTGGGTATTATACAAAGAGGTGTTTGTAAAAAATAATAATTGCCTGCAACGCCTGTTGCGGAGCCCGCCATCTTTTTTCTGACATACATAGAAACTGTTTGAATTTTTTCTGCTTTGATGAATTTTATGGAGATAAATATTCACTGGCAACCTTCTTTCTTCGTACACTAAATCAATAAACTAAATCAAACAATTTCTAATTCTCCAATGTTCCTGTATCCAGTTATTATAGTCATGTTTTATTCATAGCATGAACAAAGAATTTTATAATTCAATTTCCTTGCACAATGAAACTTTTATTTGCATTACTTGTAACTATTGCTGCAAAGGCACAGCATAAGGAGCTGCCCGCTTATGGTATATATAAATCAGGCGATAATTATGCGACGCATATTCTATCAAACAGTTTTTCAGAAAAAAACAGTCATCATAAGTTAAGAAACACATCAACGCATCGCGTTTACGTAAAAAACAATAACGCTTCTGTCTCCTATAAATACGCAGATATATGGGGAATAAGAACGAAGGGAACCGACTGGCGCATCTTCAACAATAAACTATACAAAGTTGTTTATGCCGGCAAGGCGTATGTGTATATACGTCCCACACGAAACGATTTTACACAACCCGGTATAACAAAATTTCAAACAACGTGGTTTAGCGTTACTGCAAACGGGCCGTTGTATGAGCTTACGCGAAACAATCTTCTTTCGGCATACAGCAGCAATGCTGCATTGGTATCTAAAGTAAGCAGCATGAAAGAAAATAAGATTGTTAACAGGAAAGACAAAACCACCGGTGAATATGAATTTATCTCCTGGCTTTAGCAGGATTAAAAATTTCTAAATCAGAATAATCATTTATGAAAGGATTTTGGAAAAAACCCCTCATCTTTCTTTTCTCTTTAACCTGTTTTTTTAAAGTAAATGCACAGGTACAGCATTCGCACAATTTTTCTTTATATGATCTGGTACAGCATGCTGTTAAATACTCGCCCGTGCTTAAAAGCAAGCAGGCTTCCATAAACGCCTCCATGGCAGATAAGCAAAGTGTAAAAGATGAATTTATTCCAACTGCCGTTGTTGGCGATGAGGTTATAGTTGGCACAGACAATTCTTTGCCCGGCGCTTATTTATCAAGAGGCATAATCCCCTCAGCTTCTGCAGGCATACACCCTTCCAATAACTGGCAGCCTGCCACCGGCAATTTTGCCGTGCTGAGCAGTGAATATGAAATTGCTTCTTTCGGTTATAAAAATGCTCGCTTGAAAAACGCGCAGGCTGCTATTAATGTAAGTGAAGATGATAAGCGCCGCGAAATATATTTAATGAAATGGCGCTTAAGCAAATTGTATTTTACATTACGCAAGCAGCAATTGCAGGTGGCCATTGAAGCGCAGAATGTAAACAGGTATGAAGAATTGTTTAAGATAATACGCGGCATTACCCTTAGCGGTTTGAAAGCTGGGGCAGATTCATCACAGGCGCTGGCAGAGCTGTCGAGAACAAAGATTGATTATAACAATGCGGTTAAAGAAACGCAGCTTGTAAAACAGGAAATAGCGTATTTAACAGGTATAAGTCTAGATAGCATTGAAGCGGATACTACAGAAACAGCGCACCAGATAGCCGTAATGAAAATTATGGGCAATTTATCTGACACGGCAAAAAACCCTTTGCTTGATTATTTCAAAACAAAACAATTATTATATCAAAGCAATGCCGACGTTATCAGCAAAAGCTACCGGCCGCATTTAATGTTAAACGGAACGGTGTGGGCACGCGGTTCAAGCATTGATTATAACAGCAGCTATAAATCACTGGCTGATGGTTTGGGTTACCAGCGGTATAATTACCTCGCCGGCATAAGCTTGTTTTATAACCTTACAGGTTTGGTACAGAAGCGGGATAAACTTGCTTCCAACAACCAAAAAATTATAGCGGCGCAGTTTGATGTGCAACACCAGCAGCAAACGCTTGATAATGTAAATAAACAGGCCGACAGGATTTTGGATATGGCCGCGGCTGACCTGAAGGAAATCCCTGTTCAGTTGCGTGCTGCAACTGATGCCTTGAACCAAAAAACGGCACAGTATAAAGCAGGCATTATCAACCTGGTTGATCTTACCAACGCTAACTATGTTTTATACCGGGCCCAAACAGATTATGCGCAGGTTTTGAATGATTGGTTCTTAGCCAATGTTGATAAATCTGCTGCCACGGGTACACTCGATCTATTCATTCAATCTTTAAATTAATCATACATGCTAAAAGGCGCATTAAAAAGGCCTGTTACTGTAATCGTATTGTTCGCCGGCCTGTTGTTGTTTTCAATAGTAGCGCTGCGTTCAATACCCATTGATATTTTTCCCAACCTCAATTCGCCAACCATATATGTAATTGAATCGTATGGCGGCATGTCGCCGCAGCAAATGGAAGGCTTCTTTTCCACGCGCATGCAGGACCAGTTTTTATATGTGAACGGAGTAAAAAATATCGAGAGTAAAAACATACAGGGCCTTACGCTCATTAAATTATCTTTTTATGAAGGCGCTAATATGGCCGAAGCTTCGGCGCAGGTTGCTTTGCAGGTAAACCGTGCCATGAAGTTCTTTCCGCCGGGCGCTTTGCCACCGCAGGTGGTGCGTTTTGATGCATCTTCATTGCCTGTTGGCGAGCTGGTGTTAAGCAGCAAAACAAAATCATTAAAAGATATTTACGATTTGGCGGCAACCCGCATACGGCCCATGTTTTCAACGGTGAAAGGCTTATCGGCGCCACCGCCGTTTGGCGCTAACTCACGCTCTGTAATTGTAAATGTTGACCCTGAAAAATTAAGGCGTTTTAATATTTCGCCCGACCAGGTGGTTGAAGCAATTGCAAAGAATAATTTAATGACGCCATCGGGCAACCTGCGTATTGACAGCCTGATGTATGTAACCACCGTAAACTCGCTTGAGGAAACCGTGCAACAGTTTGCTGAAATACCCATCATGACCAAGGGCGCCGGCGCCGTCTTTATCCGTGATGTGGCAACAGTGGAAGACGCATCGGATATAACGGTTGATTATGCGCTCATCAACGGCAAGCGCTCCGTATATATTCCAGTTGTAAAAACAGCCGACGCCTCTACCTGGGAAGTAGTGCAATCATTAAAACAGAAGATACCCGATATGCAGAGTTTGCTGCCCGACGATGTGCGGGTTTCTTATGCCTTCGACCAGTCAGTATTCGTAATGAATGCTGTAAAAAGTTTGATGACGGAAGGCATTCTCGGCGCGGTACTCACAGGCTTAATGGTATTGTTGTTTTTGAAAGACTGGCGCAGCAGTGTGGTGGTGATCATCACCATTCCTGTTGCTATATTAAGCAGTGTTTTGCTGCTAAACCTTACAGGCCAAACCATCAATATCATGACGTTAAGCGGCCTTGCTTTGGCCATTGGCGTATTGGTTGACCAGGCTACGGTAACGATAGAAAATATTCACCAGCATCTGGAAATGGGCAAACCAAAACGGCAGGCTATTTTAGATGCCTGCCAGGAAATAGCTTTCCCCTTGTTGCTCATATTGCTTTGCATCCTCGCGGTATTTGCGCCATCATTTATCATGACCGGTGTACCCAAAGCCATGTTCCTTCCGTTGTCTTTATCCATTGGCTTTGCCATGATCGTTTCTTATATCGCGGCGCAAACGCTGGTGCCGGTTATATCAAACTGGATGCTAAAAGCAGAAAAATTTCAATATCAGCATACAACAATTGACCATGCGCATGCCGGCCTGGCATTGAATGATAAAGAGGTGGATGAAGTAGTAATGCACACGGAAGAAGATACGAAGCATGCATCTGAAAATAATTTCTTCCAGCGTCTGAAAATGCGGCTGGTAAACAGTTTGCAGCGATGGATGCCAAAAAGAAAACCCATCGTTATAGTCTATTGCATTGCAACAATTGCCGCCGCTGCCATGTGTTTTATGCTAATAGGAAAAGACCTGTTGCCGCACACCAATTCAGGGCAGTTGCAGGTACGTATAAAAGAACCTGACGGCACAAGACTTGAACGCACAGAACGCACGG